>NZ_PFNG01000045.1:0-10427 GCF_002791875.1 Candidatus Aquicultor secundus
ACTACGGCAATGATGTCCTTAGAAAGCAAGGAGCTTGGCCAGCGGGTGAAAGCGAATAGAAAAACGTAATACAACAAGCTCGATAGGCCACCGATAAATATGAACAACCCTACCCTATCCAGCATGTCTTTGCCAAGCAAATAGACGAACGCAACAAGAAGGGCGACTATCGCCACTTGCCGGATCTCCTCAGCGATTAACAAGTCAGAATCGACAAGTATCTTAAGCGCCACGGCTTTATCCAGGATTGTTATGTCGCCAACATTGAAAATAACGTCTCTTCTCGAGATGCCGGTGGGGGGCAGGAGGGTTTTTGCGTTATACACCTGGCGCAGGTAAAAAGCGGCCGCAGTGTTTAAAAAACCCATGGCAAGCGAGATAGTAACAAGCGACGCAATCTTAGCCTTGGTCTTTCTGCTTTTTTTCTTTTTGACTTTCTTTGTGAGGTTGCCCATAGTTACACCGGTTATTGCTGCTTATCAGGTACAATAGTAACGTCGATTTGCTGCGATTAAGCTTTCCCCCTGCTAATGAAAATACCTGAGATGCCGACTAAAAACAAGCCCATACCAAGCAGCAAAACCGATAGGTAGGTAGACTGCACACTCCCAATGAAAGGCAAGAGCGTGTGTTGCACCAGGCCTGAACCTAGTCGATCGGCCTGCATCATAGCCTCAAACCTCGAGCGAATAAATGCTAAGAGCAATCCCGGCGCACCTGCGACAATAAGGCTCACACCGAACCCTGTTAACTTCTGAAAACCAACACTGAAGAGGAAAAAGGGGAAGGCAAGAAGGGCCACGAGCGCGCTCGAAACATAGAATACCAGAAGCATCCGCTGGTTAAAATCCTTATTTACAAACGAATCAGCCAGACCGGTTAAATTGTTCATGCCGTTCTGATCGCTGTCGCTGAGGGTCGCCGGCTTATATACGCTGGAAAACCCCTCGTAATAGATGCGCTTAATAATTGCACGCGAGATAACGTCGCCAATCCGATCTTTGGAAATATTTCTGATATCCCTTGCTTTAATACCGAGGTTCACATCTAATCCCGGCAGAACAAGATCGGCATCGGGACTCTTTTCTGCCTGTTTTACCAGTTCAGGATAGTAAATTGCAGAGAGGGACTGTACGTCCACCATCTCCCGGGACGTAGCCATCCCCACTTTCTCGATCATATCGTATGATGTCAAAAGATAGATATGGTACGCGAACAACGCGACGATAAGAAACACGGTAAATAAAAAACCGGAGACTAATCGCAAGCCTCGGTTATTATTTACCTCTCGTATAGTAGCTGTCATATCAACCGGTCCCCTGGTCTATTACCTGGTGTATTATTCAGTCTATTATCTAGTCTGTTAATAACCGCTGTATTATACAGCCTCCCGCGTTTCTGGAGTATTTTTATCCTTCTCGTCGGGTAAAACAGGCGGAAGCGTAAAGAAAAATGAACTACCGTTACCGAGTTCACTGCGCGCCCAAACCCGGCCGCCGTGCGCTTCAACCAGGTGTTTAACTATCGCGAGCCCGATCCCCGAGCCGCCGCTCACGCGAGCACGCGACTCATCAACCCTGTAGAAGTGATCGAACACGTAGGGCAGATCTTCCTCAGAAATTCCCTCGCCGGTATCTTCAACCGATACCATAATAACCGGATCGTCCGCCCCTCCGGCAATCGACCTATCAAGGCGCGTGCCGATTTTCACAGTATCACCTTCGGAAGTATATTGAAGAGCATTTGCGATCAGATTATAAAACACCTGGCTGATACGGTCACGATCGACCGATACCGACGGCAGGTCCTCAGAAAGCTCAAACTCAAGGTGCTTGGACTCTTCTTTTGCACGCGGCTTGAACATCTCAACAACCTGGCGGATTATATAGCCGACATTTTCCTGCCGGGTCTGAAGTTTAAGCTGCTTTTCCTCCGCAAGCGATAAGTCTCGCAAGTCATCGAGCAACCTTGATAGGAGCAACGTTTCAGTGTGTATAGCCGCCAACTTCTTCGGGGTCGGCTCAATTACGCCATCGAGCATGGCCTCGATGTTTCCCCTTACAACTGTAAGCGGTGTCTTTATCTCATGGACGATGTCGCCGAGCAACCGCCGTCTTAGCTGATTATTCTTATCGATGCTCTTAGCCATAGAATTGAACGACTTCGCAAGCTCGCCGATCTCGTCCTCTGAGCTTACGTCTACCCTATGCGTTAGATCACCGTGCGATATCTTCTTCGCAGCTGTGGCCAGCTCGTTTAACGGAGCGGTGATCCTCTTTGCAAAGAGCAGCCCCATTAAACCGGCAACTAAAGCGCTTACCAAGCCTGCGACCCATATCCACTTGTTGACCGATTGGAGGTAGCCTTGTTCAACAGGCCCGATCATATGCATTATTTTTGAGTGCATCGTCGGATTCTGCGGCACCCCACTGGCACACGGGCCGTGCTCAAGATAATAGTTGAATTGTCTACCGATCGCCCAGTTGATAATGAGCGATACCACCGTTATTGAAATCAGCGCGATAACTGTGAAGGTCAATGTCAGCCGAGCCGCTATACTACGCATTGTTCCCTTCCTCCATCCTATACCCCACCCCAAAAACCGTCACGATACACACCGGGTTCTTCGGGTTATCTTCTATTTTCTGTCGCAGGTTCTTTATATGAGCATCAACCGTACGCTCATATCCCTCAAACGAGTACCCCTGGACATAATCGATCAACTGCAGTCTCGTAAAGACCCTACCGGGGCTTTTGGCCATAGCCTCCAGTATCTTAAACTCAGTGGGCGTCAATTGAATCGGCGAACCCGCTTTTGTGACCTCATGCTTCGCCAGGTCGATCTCAAGTGTGCCGATCTTCATGTGCTCCTGATCCTGGTTTTGCGCTTCGCTCGTCGAGCGTCTCAGAACCGCCCGCACCCTCGCCAAAACCTCTCGCGGGCTAAACGGTTTAGTTATATAATCATCCGCCCCAACCTCGAGGCATAAAATCTTATCGGTTTCATCGTCGCGGGCCGTGAGCATGATAATCGGTATCGATGAGGTATTTCGAACTAACCTGCATACCTCAAACCCGTTAAGCTCGGGCAGCATTAGATCCAGCAGAATTAAATCAGGGCTCTCGCTTAGGGCGGTATCAAGAGCAGTACGCCCGTCGAATGCCGTTATCACACGGTATCCCTCTTTTTCAAGGTACGCGGATAACACCTCGACTATCTGTTTTTCATCATCCACTACCAGTATGGTTTTCTTGCTTATACTACTCATTTTATTTCCATCTCACTGTTCATCTCGCCGCATATGTCTATATTTCGCCTCGTGCTAAGCCGACCATTCGACCATTATATCAGTAGCTCGGACCAGCATAGTATGGGTACGGTATAAAAATGTGTCGGCCCCTCAAAGTATATTCTTGATGTTTTCCGTTAACCATAACAGCCCATGAACATACTGTAAAAAAACCAACCTTAGCAAAAGGCTGTAGCGCTACAATACTAGCAGCGCTACAGCCTTGCTTCAGTTATGGTCGTTCCGTTATAGTCGTTCCATAGAATTCTGGAATCTTCCTAGTGCCTAATCCTATATATTACTAACCGGCGTATTGGTTTGAGACGAGGGCGCGTTTCTATAGCCACCGTTTACGCCCAAGCCGGATCTTCCACAAGCACCCGGTCCGCCACCGCAACCACCTGGGCCGCCCGCGCCGCCCATGCCGCATCCGGCACCGGGCCCTACAGCCGGGTCTGTGATGCGCTCGTTAAGCCTGGATTCCATCCTATCGAGCATGAGTTTCTCCTGCTCTTTCGTGATTTGACCTGCCTTAACGCGCTCGTCCAGGAACTTCTTCCTGTCCTTCATAATCGTCGATACCACTTTGTCCTGAGATACCCCCCGGTCTTTGGCAATATCAGCCAGGCTTTGCCCCGAATTGCGCTTCTCGATAATCTGATCCGGCTTCAAGTTTAGAAGCTTGGCCAGACTATCAACGGCACCTCCGAAAAAGCCGCGGCATCCATTTACGAAGCCGGCTGTCGCAGTACCTGTGTCGCCCTTGCCGGCGGCGAAAGAAATGCTGCCGACAGCACCCACGGCAAGCACCACCAAAAGCATACCGACCAAAAGTTTCTTTCCGATAGACATCTTCACACCTCCCTTTAATCAATCAATATCTTGCAACTCTAAATTTACCGCTCAGATGTGAAGAACCTATGGAGAACAGATGGAGAAGTTGCGAATTCTTAAGCCACTATCTTTAATAAATCATGTAAACCCCAAAATACATTTGCCGATACAAAAACATGCGAGGTTTACGTGCTAGATTACAATAATTTAAGGAATACGGTATGTCAGTACGCAAGCGAATTTTAATAACCGGTTTGATCCTCTCTGCTCTGATAGCAATCATGGGCATTATCGGCGTCCTTAGTCTTAATAAATATGAACGAAAAACAGAAAGGCTAACCGGCGCTATTGCGTTAACAAACGCTGTTCAAAACGAACGCGCCGAATTCCAGGCGCTCGATGGCACGTTGAATCGCTACTTCCGCACAAATGATTCCTGCTTCATCAAAGAATTCCTAGCTCGGCTTCCCGCTCTCAACGATAATGCGAAACAATTAGCAGGAAGGACCGATTGCTCTAAATGCCTAGAGGGGTTCAAGGCTACAAGTAAAGACCTGGAACAGCTGAAGATACTCGCTCAAGACCTTAAAATAAACGCTCCAAAATATAGCAAGCAGGTCACTCAAATAAAGAGGGACAAAATTGAGTCCCTGATCCATGTAATCTCTAACCGACTAGCTGATTCCATTAAGATGAGCGCTGAAGAGGCGGCTGCAATTCATAGAGACAGCCATACCGCTTACGCTTTCTATAAATACTTCATTATACTGGCATGTTTTATGATTATTATTCTCGGTATAGTCATAAGCCATCTGCTCGCTAAAGACATAGCATATCCAATCAAAGAACTCAGCAGAGCCACTCGCGAATTTGCTAACGGCGACCGTAGCAAACGAATCGAGACAGAATTGCCAAGCGACTTCTCGACGCTTGCCGATTCATTTAATCAGATGGCGGCGACGATACAATCCTCCGAGCAAAAAATGGAGGGGCTGAATGCGCTGCTCGCACAGGAAGTAGGTGAGCAAAGAGGCGTGCTTGAGATTGCAAATAAAGAGACAAAACAAAGGATGCAGGAGATAAAAGCTTATCTCGAGGTCGCCAAGGCGCTCAACTCGACGCTTAGCCTGGATGATACGCTCGAGCATACCGCAGCCACCTTGTCGTCCGTGTTTGGCGCCGATTACACAGCTATTACACTGATCGACGAAGATAGCCTCTCTCATTGTTGGGAAGTCGAGGAATGTAATAAAACCGCATGTCCTGCATATAAGGCGGCGGACCTAGAGTGCTGGACATTGAACCGTACCCATTGCAATAATCTATCGCAAGAAACTTTTGCGGACAAAATAATGGGATGCGTAAACTGCAAAGTTTTCCATAATTTAAAGATGAAGGTTAAGGCTGTTGCCGGTTTAGATAAGAAACTGCTCATAAGCAAAGAGTTTTCAATACATGACTCAACATGTGGAGAAGCGTTACTGATGCTCAGGCCTGCCGCTAGGCCGGATTTAGCAAAAGATCCGCATATCATGAGCTTCCGAAACGTAACCCCCGATTGCACCTCGCAAATCAGTTTCCCGTTGATAACGAAAAACAGGGTGCTGGGAACGATCGTTTTTGGCTATAAAACCAAGCAGGCCTTTAATGAAAAAGAGATTGAACTGATTGGAAGCCTCTGTAACCAGATCGCTATCGGTATAGAGAACGCCAAGCTATTTAAGCAGGTAAAGCGGTCGGCTACCGAGTTTAGTACGCTCTACTATGCGGGCAAGACCTTAAGCTCACTAACAAAACTAGAAGATATCTCAAAACACGCTCTTAAATATTCCATGGATATATCACATGCGGAAGCGGGAATAGCGCTTTTAGTCAATAGAAAAACGGAGAAGCTAAAAATTACTGCGTCCAAGAATGTCGATAGACAGACCAAGGCGATTATAGGTAAAAGTATTGGCGAAGGCCCGGCCGGATGGGTTGCAAAAACAAGAGAGCCGCTTCTTATAGACAAGCGTTATGCAAAACACGATTTCAAATTGAACAAAGTGCGTTCCGCAATATTTACGCCGTTCCAATACAACGGGCGGCTCTACGGGGTTATTGGGTTACTTTCGTTCACAAGTAAACCGTTCACCTATAATGATATGCAGCTGCTTTCGACTATAGCCAGCCAGGCGGCCACCGAGATGCACAACACAGATCTCTTCAACCAGCTTGAGGATATATATATCGATACGGTTAAAGCTTTCGTCCAGGCTATCGAAGCAAAGGACAGCTACACCAAAGGCCATTCTGAAAATGTTGCCGGTTATGCCATAGCAATCGCTCAAAAGATGGGTATAGATGGAGAACGGCTCAAAACCTTAAAAACGGCATCCCTTCTGCATGATATTGGCAAGATAGGTATAAAAGAAGAGATACTGAATAAACCTGCGCGGTTAAACAACGAAGAATACGAGCACATAAAGCAGCATCCGCACATAGCGTTCCAGATTTTAGAGCATGTTCCCGCGCTAAAAGAAATAGCGGACATTATCCTTTATCACCACGAGAAGTTCGATGGGACCGGATACTTAATGGGTCTGCAGGGAGAAGATATTCCGCTAGAAGCCCGAATCCTTGCAGTGGTCGATACCTTTGATGCCATGACGTCGAGTAGGCCTTACCGAGAAGCGGCATCGATAGAGACCGCACGCGCTGAGCTGCTCAAGAATGCGGGAACACAGTTTGACCCGAAAATAGTCGAGGTTTTCGTAGACCTCTTAGATAAAGGCGAATTAGCTGGTCTCGTCACGAAGCAAGAAGCAAAACCTCCTGTCGACGTCGGTGAAGAGGCAGATGAGATACCGGCTTAGGATAACACGTAAAACGAGGTAAAGAAGAGTTGCTTAAAGTAATCGTCATTATCAGTATTATAATAATGATATACGCATCCCTAAGGTGCAGGAAATGTATTGCCCTGATTCCGGAAACCTACTACAGCAATTACTGGAAGGGCCTTACATCGCTTATCTTGTTCTTTGTCGTCGGCTACGTCTTTTTTGGGTATTCCCTCTTTACCAACATGGATATATCGAACGAACGTTTAGTTGTCAGCCTCATCCTTTTCTTTGGGTCGATCTTCGTTCTGCTGGTCACGATGCTTAGCTATAACACGTTCTCCGAGATAATTAACTTGCAGAAAGAGACGCAAAGTTATGCGGAATGTCTCGAGCAAGAAGTTAAGCGGCGCACCAAAAGGCTTGAGGAACTCTCTATTACAGATAGCTTGACCGGCCTTTATAACCAGCGGTTCTTCTTTATAAAACTTGACGAAGAGATAACGAGAGCAATCAGGCATAACGGTTCACTCTTCTTGCTGCTGTTCGATATCGATAAATTCAAAAGCTATAACGACATCAAAGGGCACCTTGAAGGCGATAGGGTCCTTCAAATGACGGGCAGCATCATACGTGAGAGTATCAGAGATAAAGTTGATTCCGGATTCAGGTATGGCGGGGACGAGTTCACCATCATCCTGCCTAATACCGAAAAAGACCAGGCCGTTATGGTTGCAAAACGCATAATGGCAGCGCTCAAGAAGAAGGAGATTTCGATAAGCGTTGGTCTTGTCCCGCGCGGCTGCGAACAGCTCGATTCAAAAACCCTCCTTAAAATCGCCGATAAGGCCATGTATGAAGCCAAAACAGAGGGTGGAAATAGAATCAAGCTCTTTCGCCCCAAGCCTTCAGGCGAATCAGGCATCCGTCAATTAGGATAAACACCTCCTCTCCCTTGACATGGCACAGTTCGAGCATATACCGATGCTTCTTCGTTTAGGGATCGATGTTGTATTCGCATTCTCGGTAGTTGCCCTTACGCATTTCACCGCAAAACTGCTTCAAAAGGAAAGGCTTATGCTTGAGAACTCCACAAGAAGTATGCGACTAGATAATAGGGTTTTGCATACCCGAGAATGTTCCCAGATACTTGTTGTTAAGTTCTATATGGGTCTTTTCTATCTCAACGAGCGCCGTAAAAACCTCTTTTATCCTGGGCTCGATCGCAACCTCCGCCGCCCTCGAGTAAAAATCTATCGCCCGCTTTTCCCTATCGTGCGCTTCTTTTATATTGCCCTGATCGAGAGCCTGGCAACGTCCCCTGTTATCTTCTTCCTCGATCGGCTTCGGCAAGCCCAGGAGTTTCCTAATTACGGAGGCGTGCTCCGCCTCGACTTTTGCAAGGGCCTTAAACATCGCGCTTAGCTCAACATTCATGCTGACCTCATAGGCACATGTATAAAAAAGCGCGTTGTTGTTCTCCAGCATTAGCGCATGTTCAAGGTCGGCTTTCGAGACCTCGGTCAGTTCGAATGCTTCCGGCTCCTGCCAATCATGCGCAAGAATTATATAGTTACTAGGGGCACCGCAAAACGGGCAGTGACTTGGTTTTGAACCGCCGACATACGGATCACCGCAGATACGACACTTGAATACCTCCATAACAGTCTCCTTTTCCATCTGGTTATGTATTTAACAATCACGCGATTATTCCATATATTAAACTCAATCTCGCCACCCACGCAAGCAACTGTGGGTAACGCTTACCCGTTTTTGGATAAACAACACATAAGAAAGTACCACAACTGTGTGCTTTATGGCGCACCTAGAGGTCGAATAATTGTTTTTCCTTAACAAAATATCGCATAAATGCTATTATGTAGCTGTATTTATATGTCATATTTATTCATCCCTCCCCGTAAGCGCTTGTTTTTACAGGACTAGAGGGGGTAAATATTGACTAGTAAGCATTTAACAAATAAACCCTAACAAACTAAAGTTATCGAGAGGAGAAAGAAAATGGAAAGAGAGCCAAGAACCAGGAAACGCTCGAAGAAGCTAGGCATCAACGGACTCAGCACGCTCGAAGCCGATATCATGAACATTGTTTGGCAGTATAAGAAAATTACGGTGCGCGAGGTTCATGAGACCATGCTTGAGGAAGGGTATATCCCTTACACAACGGTAATGGCGGCTATGAACAACATGGCCCAGAAAGGCCTGCTTAAGCAAAACAAAAATGGTAAGGCATACGTCTATTCGGCAGCCATAGGCAGGGACACAATGGCCAAACTGATTGTCGATACCGTTGTCAACAAGATACTCGGCGGCGTAGCGACACCCCTCATCTCACATCTTCTAAAGCTGAAGAAAGAAGAGGACGTTGAAAAACTGCTTGAGCTAAGAAAAGAATTAAATAGCAAATAACACACGAAGGGGTGTGCTGTGCTCCTCTGGGAATCACTGCTGCTTAATCATATCCTTCCATCGATCTTTGATGCCGCGGCATCACTCCTTTTCGTGCTTTTAATCTTTAAGGTATTCAGGGTCAAAAACCCCGCAACAAGGTTTATGTTCCTCTTTCTGCCACTATTTAAAGCTTTTATCGTATTTATTGATAGCACGTCTACGACGGCACATGTACCGAAGAACAAATTCCTAATGATAGGCTTTCGAATGCCGGATCCCTTTGGCTTCTTTACCCTACCTCGAAATGAACTTTATACAATGACCTACGATCATTCCGCGCTGGTTATAGCAACCGAAGCAGTTGTAGCTATAATACTGATTTTATTAGCAGCTAGATGGGTGCAATTATTCCTTTTCTTTGAGGGATTTAGAAAAGCTGAGCAGGTTGATGAAACCGAGTATCCGCAGCTTTACGCCAGCCTTAGGAACCTTACCGGTAAGCTAAGTAGCAGCCCCCCTAAACTCGTATTTTCCAATATTTACCAGTTTGTTCCCTTTAGTGTCGGTTATAGGGCACCGATAATAGTGTTATCGCGAGATTTGGTTGATTCCTTTCCTGAAGAGCAACTTGAAATAATGCTGGCCCACGAGCTGGCACACATAAAGAGAAAAGATAGTTTTACCGGCTGGCTCGCACTTATACTGCGAGATGTTATGTTCTTCAATCCCCTAATTCGCCTAAGCTACCGTACGCTTGAAGAAGAAAAAGAAAAGGTGTGCGATAGAATAGCACTTGAAAAAACGGGCGTATCCCCTAAGGTAATTGCCAATACCTTAATTGATGTAGCACTCTTCCATAAGGATGCTGGGCCAAATAGAAAACGGCTTCTGCCTACCACAGTAGAAAGCTTTGCATATCGGCACTCGGCACTCGAAAAAAGGATAGAATTTATTACAAGCCCGATGCCACCTAGCGTTTATCCTTCAGCAATAAGAACTTCTTTAAAAACTTTCCTATTTGTACTTCTCATCTATATCCAACCGGTCATAGGCCTTAAAATCAGTCAGTATACGC
>NZ_PFNG01000243.1:0-2310 GCF_002791875.1 Candidatus Aquicultor secundus
CCTATAAACCATCTGTCTCACTTTAGTTTGTCTAAGCTTAGACCCTCCTGCATAAGAAGAAGGTTTCCGCACCCAAGATTCTTCAGTCGCATTCGCTCCTTCAGAATGACACCCTAATATCTTATTCTTAGAACTCGCTCTCTCAACCCGCACCTTCTGAATTCTGGCTCCGGACTCCTGGCTACTGCTTTTTCTGTGAGCCGTTTATTATTGACAGAAGCGTGGTAAATATACTTTAATGTATTTAAAACTATTTATATATAGGATGCGAAATGACACGTAGAGTTTTAGTGCAGTTGTTTGATGCACTTTCGGATGATACCAGGTTAAAAATAGTGATTATGCTGAGCAAGCAGGATGCCGACGCGAGCTGTCAGGTGTTGCGAAAGCAGTTCAACCTGAGCCAGCCCGCGATGTCGCATCACTTTAAGATTTTGAAACAGTGTAGGGTTGTGACGACCAAGAAATATGGAAGGCACGTCTACTACTCCCTGAACCGGGAGCTGCTCGGTACCTACCTGGAGCGATTCATTCAAGATATACAGAACGGCGGAGTGAGAGATGAATAAGTTTACACATATCGTTGAAATAGATAGAGAATTAAAACCGAATGATAACGGCCTGCTCGACGCGTACTCCGCGACGGTGACAACCGCCGCCGCCAAGGTCGGTCCTGCAACCGTTCATATAAGTTTTGGGGTACGGCAGAATACCTGGCCCTTTTCACAGGGATACGTCCAGGGTACGGGGTCCGGCATTATCATCAACAAGAACGGGCTTGTCCTTACGAACAACCACGTGGTGAACGGTACCGCGTCCGTCATGGTACACTTGCCGAACGGCCGCAGCTTCAAGGGACAAGTTGTCGGCAGAGACCCCGCGCATGATGTTGCGCTCGTCAGGATAGATGCCGAGAACCTGCCGACCGCCAAGCTGGGTACATCGAAGAACTTATTGCCGGGGCAGCTGGTTATCGCGATCGGTAACCCTCTGGGCTTTACCTGGACCGTAACCGCAGGGGTCATCAGCGCTACTCACAGGGAATTGCAGGTCAACAGGGGTTTTAACCTGAAGAATTTGATCCAGGTGGATGCTTCGATCAATCCCGGAAACAGCGGCGGACCCCTCATAAATTCCCGGGGAGAAGTTATCGGGATTACGACCGTAATGGTCCTTGGGGCTCAGAACATAGGGTTCGCGATTGAGATAGACCCGATCAGAAAAGCACTCGGTAATTTCCTGGCGGAAGACGAGGAAACGGTGCCGCTGGGGATATCCGGTAAACGGCAGAAGTTTGCTCTTGAAAACAGCGAGAATCCCGACCGGCAAACAGCTACGGGCGTGCTCGTAACCGATATTGAGAAGGACAGCCTGGCAGATCAGCTAGGCGTAGAAAAGGGTGATATGATCATCGCTTTGGATACCCACAGGATCGAGGACCCAAAGGATCTCGAAGCGAGCTACGCCCGTGCCGCCGAGCAAGTGAGACTGTTGCTCTTGCGGGAGGGCGACCTTCACGAGATAATCGCCCGCACGACGGTTAATAATCAAGCTTAAGGCATAGCCTTAAGGGCCGCGCCAGGACGCGGCCTTAGATACCTCCCAGTAGAAAACCCCGCCTTTAACCGGACGGGGTTTTTCGCTTTTCTGCCGACATGCTGGGTTTGTTCCTTGCATTTATGGTGTTATGCTATATGGTCGTGATCGTGGGGGCCGAGACCGCCGCCCGCATCCTTAAAAAAAAGCGTATCGAACCCCGCCATCTGGAAGAGCCTCTTAAGAGACGGGCGCGCGTTGACCACTCTCACTTCGCCATCGACCGTCCTGCTGAGCTTGAGCAGGAGCCCGAACGCAGAGCTATCGGAGTAATCGACATCCGAGTAATCAAACGTAATGTCCATGATATCCTCGTTTACGGCCAAGGGATAAAGGGCCTGCTTAAGAATGCCAACCGTATGAAAATCAAGTGACCCGATCGGTTTGACCACCAATTTGTGATCGTCCTCGACCTCGATTGTAAAAGAAAATTGGCTCATCGTTTCACCCATCATGTTCGTGTCCTGTTATTTTCTGTGGCAAGTTGATCCTACCTTGAAAAGCATTACTTTGTTAATGCGTACCCAAAATCGATATTTATTAAGCAAGCCGGGGTGAAATTTTTGTGTGGTGTCGACGACATTGCTGTTATGGACAGCTAGAGTAGTTGTAGCTATCCTTTGCTCGGCATGTAGTAAAGCGTCTTCGAGGAGAAACTCGTTCAGATCGGAATCGCCACAATCAAAAGAGGCCGGAATATTATCACGGGTGAGG
>NZ_PFNG01000243.1:2334-3868 GCF_002791875.1 Candidatus Aquicultor secundus
TGAGCTTCTTTTTCCTCGCTATATTTAGCATTCTTGAGACCTTTATAGAAGCGTTCTGCATCCTTACCTTCAAGAGTGGGGGTCGGTTCGATTGGCTTCTTCCGTCTCATCGGTTCGAAGAAAGGGTGCCACGGGCTATCTCCTTCCGCACATTATCCCTAACACTGTTTGTAATGATCCGCATAATACTCCAAATTTACCACGAGTGCCATATAGATGCCTTCGGAATATCGCTGAAGGCATAGCCAGTGAGATACTAGGCTGTCTAGCCAAAGCACTGTTTGATTCTGGTCATGGTTTCTTATAAGAATCGGCATAACGGTTAAGCTCACATACCGACGTAATGGATCGAATTGAGCGCCATGTTTAGATACCGCTCACAATCTTCAAACTTCAATCACCTTCAACACTTCGTCGCCGTAGTGGTTGATGACCTTCACGGCGATTTTGCCTGATTCGGGCTTATCGAATGGGCGGCTGGTCGTGCGGTAGAGACTACTCCATGCCGCTTCGTCAATATCGGCGCGCAGGGCGCGTTTCAGTTTATTGTAAGGTTCGTCGGCCCCGGTGAAGTAGGCGTGGCGCACGAAGAAGCTTTCGCCGTTATAGTCGGTGTCGATGAACCAGCAGGCGATGTCGTCGGTGGAGTCGCTGCGAATTTGCCCGGTGGTTGGATCGTACACATCCACCCCTTTGATCTCGACGACGACCTGGCCGTCCTTCTGCACAATGATTTCCACATCGGGCTCACCGAAGACCATGAAGAGGTTGCCCGCGCCGGTCTTCTTAAGCAGTTCATCGCCCATCGCCAGGTCTGGGTTCATCTTGGCCGGCAGCACGGTCAGCTTGCCGTAGCGTTTCACCTCTTCGGCAACGTGCGGGTCGAAGGCGAAACCGCAAACGATCAGAATATCGAAGCCCACACCCTGCACAGCTTCCTTGGCGGCTTCCTTCACCTGCTGCGGGCCGACGGTGCCGTGCTCGGGGCCGATGGAGACGGCCACGCGCTTAGGTCTGCCGTCGGCGTCGGTGTACTCGCCCGCAGCATGTAGCCAAGCCCCGGCGTAGGGGTCAAGCCGGTCGAAGGTGAGTCGCTCGCCCTTGCGGGTGTTCTGCACGCCCGCTTTCTTGAGGTTATCCAGAATCATAGTGGCAAAGTCCTGCTGCTTGCGGGCTTCCTGCTCGCTCACCGTGCCGTCTTGATTCTCGTCGGCGGTGGAGAGCACGCGATGCGGCGACAGGCTTTCGACCGTGAAGGGGCCGCACACCCGCACCCGCTTGTTATCCGGGTAGGGCTGATCGTAGAGCGTTTCGGTGTCGGCATGGCGGGCGATGGCGGCATCGATCTGCTCACGTGTCATGCCTTCCTTGATGTCTGGGTTGTTGGCGATGGACTTGAGCGTAACGTGCGGTACACGCTTGTAGACAAAACCTTTGCGGATGTCGCTTTCAGTCTTATATTCAGGCGGCATCTTGCCGGTCAGTTCCGTTTCCTTCTTGATGCCCTCGGGAGAGTCGGCCAGCAGGTAGTAGG
>NZ_PFNG01000150.1:0-10303 GCF_002791875.1 Candidatus Aquicultor secundus
TTCTTCCCATGGCAACCATTCCTTTCATTACCTCGATTCTACAGGTTGCCATTCACTCTTAGCTACTGGTTCAAGCTGGCGGGCTCATATCCAAGAAAGTCAATACTTTCTAAGAAATTGATAACATTTTCTCCCAACGTCGTTATCGGGCCCCGTTTGTTTTCCATTACATAGAAGCGGGTAGTCCTCCGGTTCACTATGGTCAAAGGGGTTCATATCCCACCACACGACATCCTCGAAGTTAGAAGTTGTTAACTATCATTTTATCGATCGCAAGCCTGTGACGTGTAGGGATCGGCCAGCCGCTTGTGGACATTGCCGGCGATTATGTTGCAGGCAAATGAGGCGCAGTCACATGTAGTCATAAATGGTTAATATGAGGAATTTATCTAACAGCGAGAAAATGCTATCCTACTATTAACTAAGCGTATCATGAGTGAGTTATGTAGCTGGACTATAAGGTTGCGAAGAGTGAGCGCAAGTGAGAACTCTGTCCTGCAAAGAATCAAGCAACCTTAAACATATCAACAAGTCGCATGTCGAAAAGTACGACCATGAAAATACTAAAAAAACCATAAGATAGCAAGGCAAGAACTTAGATCAAAAAACGAAAGCAGAATACGACCAAACAATAATAAGACACATAGGGATTGAAGTAGTGCGTATTGATAAGGCTTAACGCAAGGTATTCAAGGCTTGCTATTATCCTCCTGTCTAAGTGTAGGGGAGCCCAATGCGTCCAGAAGGGAGGGGCAAAATGGAGATCATCAACAACACGACTCAAAACGATCAAGTTGGGGGTTGGCCTGCCTGTGCTTTTTTCTGCACGGCTGCTTGCGTTGTTTCACTGGTTTACACCACGGTGGCGTTAGTATCATACGCTTTATAGTCGAAGCGTTGGGCAACCTTAGTTTCTCGCTGATTTAAACATTGTTCGGAGCAATTAAAGAGGAGGTGAGAATGATGCAAATAATCAATAAAGAGGTTGCGGAAGAGCAAGTCGGAGGCGGGCTTACATGCCTTGGTTCGTGTGCATTGACATGCTTCTTCTTTGGTCCGGAAGCTTCTCTGTTTGGAGCGCTATGGTATTTCGTATAGCATGTCCTAACTATAAGCGTAGCTGATTTGGTTCTCTGGGATTTTCCCCTACACTTAGACCTTGGGATATGAGATTAAGAGATAAGCGTTAGTAAGATTGTCAGGTAAGCAAAGTGAACGTTTGACAGGTGTTTTAGCTAACGGGTTTGGGTTTATGCGTTTAGAAAGGCCGCTTTAAATTGAATTAATAGTCCCGCAACGTCCTATCATGCATCTTGCATTAGACATAGCAGTATCTTTTGGGAGAGAAGCGTTCTCTTATGAAGATATAAGCGGTAAACGGAAATCAAAAGAATGGAATCAAAGGAGGCGTAGTAATGCAAGGTGCGCAGCTCAACGCATATAGATTTTCAACCGAGAGCGGTAACCAGTATATTTTCGATAACGTTTCCGGCATGGTCATTCCCTGTCCGGATGACGTATATTACCTTATAACACATTTCAACGACCACGAAAAAAATGACATAATTGGGGAGTTGAAAACAACGTATAACCATAAAGATGCGGGGGGCTCTTATGGTTATATCGAAACTCTGATTAGGAATGGTTTTTTCTACAAAGATCCTTCAAAACGTACAAGCCCAGTAATAAATGAGCATACGGTATTACATACACCTTCCTCAGCATTAATCTTAATAGCTACGGAGAAGTGCAACCTTCGCTGTAAGTATTGCGTTTATTCTGACAGCTATCCTCTTATTAAAAGTTACTCGAATAAGCACATGACGTTTGATGTTGCTAGGAAAGCCATAGATTACTATATGGAGCTGCACAAAGAACGGGTGAAATCCGGATTCAAGAAAGCACCCGCCATAGTGTTCTATGGGGGAGAACCGTTAATGGAGTTAGGCTTAATAAAGCAAGTTGTTGATTATTGCCGCGCCAAAGATCCGAAGACGGTTTTCTATATTACAACAAACGGTACCCTGATCGACGACGAGTTCATTCGCCTCGCGATAGAGAACAGCATAATGGTAACAGTAAGCTTGGACGGTAACGAGTACGAACATGACCGTAAAAGAGTTTTTAAGAACGGCAAAGGTACGTTTAACCAAATTATAAAGAACCTGACTGATTTTCAAACCGAAAAACAAAAACAAGGCCTTGAGCAGATCATTACATTCAATAGCTGTTACGATTCATTCACCGACATATGCCAGGTGGTTGATTTCTTTGAAGAGAAAAGGGATATGTTCTCTCCCTTCAGCGTATTTCTTGGCGAGATTAATCCATTTTATACAAACTACTATGATGATTTAGATGATTTGTACTCAAGGGGTTTGCTGGAAACCGATCGTAATAGCTTGACAAATTCTATGAGCAAGATCAGAGCACGTTTCCTGGACGACATTATCAATGATAAAACTCCTTCTAGTACCATGTACTCCATCTTTCTAGGGCTATTTTTCTTGAAGAATCGGGCGAAAGGTATCCAGCCGATTTTAAACAACTCTTGCATTCCTACTAGCAAGCTTTCCGTTGATCCCGACGGCCGGTTCTATGTGTGTGAAAGGGTCAATCAACAGTTTTCTATAGGTGATATCGATCGTGGGATCGATTTCGACAAAGTCAACCGTTTAGTAAATGAATATGTGTCCTTGCTGCACGAGAACTGCGGCACCTGTGGTTTTAGCAGGCTGTGTGAGGTGTGTTTCATGCATTTCGTAAGAGATAACGAGTTGGTCTTTAACCAGGAATTCTGCGAAAAAAGGCGCACCACAATACCAAAAATACTCGAGATGGTGTACTCAACACTGGAAGCTAATCCAAGGGCGTTTGATAACTTGCTCGATTATTCATTTCATGAAGCTTATGAGGTGCTGATTAAATAGTCAAAGGGGTTGATAGTAGTGAAAAGGCATTTCAGGTTGAATGCTTATTGTTACCTGGTCGATGGCCTTTCAAAAGGCTGCATCTACAATGTCTCTACTGGAGACATGATATCGATTGATGAAGATAAGCTAAATTTATTAAATAAATGCGAGAGCAATATACCGTTAGACAGAATAACGGATACTGAACTTGGTTTCTTGGACACGCTAGTTGGTATGAGCGTAGGAATGTACTACGAAACTCCAATGTATGTGGAGAGGTTTTACGTCGGCCAGCACCCCGCTGTAGAGATGGTAGCGCCTTCGAATTATGCGGTTGGCAATGCCTTTATCGAGCTGGATACAATGTGCAATTTCGACTGCGTGTTCTGCAAAGAAGGGGATAACACACTTTTCAGAAAAACCGGATGTAAAAGATGGGCGCGTAACGAGGGTAGCACGATAAGGGATATCGATCAGTGGAAAGACATTCTCGGCCAGTTAGCCAAATTAAACTGCCAACAAGTGACATTTGTTGGAGGAGAACCTTTTTTGCAGTTCTCGCTGATGGAAAAGCTGCTGGCGCATGCGAAAGCTCAGGGCATATATAGGGTTCTAATATACACGAACGGTTCTTTATTAAACGATGAAATCTTGGAGTGCATTAAGAAGTATAACGCCGAACTTAACGTGCAAGTGTTGGGCAGTAACGATGACACGTATAGAAAAATAACCGGTGTTTCCGAAATGCACAGCAAGGTGCTTGATAATGTTTCCTTGCTCGCCTCAGACAATGTCCGGTATACGCTTACGTTCCTAGTTAATAGGCTCAACGAAAACGAGATTGAGGACGCATACGCTTTATACAGTCCTTTTACCAACCCGAACAGGATTAGATTGGAATTCCTTTATCCCCTGCCGCATAACGACTTCTACTCTACGAAATTCCTTGGGCTTATGTACGACAAAACAAGCAGCTTTGGCAAGGTTGATGTTAACAGCTTCTGCCATCATGCAAAATACCACAACTGTTACGGACACCAACTGGGGATAACCGCAGAAGGCGATATTTTACCATGCATAATGTCGCGCAAGTTAGTGCTTGGTAATGTCAGAAAGAACGACATCGTATCCATATTAAAAGATAGTGATTACGAACAGTACCAGAAGCTGACAAAGGACGAGATAGATAAGTGCAAGCAATGTTCCTACCGTTACGGTTGTTTTGATTGCCGTGCGCTGGAGATGTCTGCTACCGACTATTTGAAAGGACTCGAGTACTGTAATCTGAAATCCGCATTGAGAAGCGACGAGGTTTTGGAAGATCTCGTTTCAATCTAATGCAAGCACTATAAAAACGGAGATGAAGATGAGCACTATTAATGCTTTGCCGATTGAAAAAACTAGGATTGAGATATTTGAGCAAATATGGGATCTGGTCTATAAAAAGTATCCGCTTTTTAAAGAAAGAGATGTTGATTGGTTTGATATCAAGAACAAGTATTCAGGCAGAATCATCGGCATTGATTCTTATGACAGGTTGTATCGGTGTATCGACGACATGCTGCTGGAGCTAAAAGATCCGCACACGCGGATCTTGAGTTCGCCCTGGTTTAAGCCAATGATTTATCCCTTTCTTGTGATGGCCATAAACGATGATTGCTATATCTCGCATATTCTTGCTGAAAGCTCTGAGCTAGCGCCAGGAATGAAAATCTTAAGCGTGAACGGTATTCTAATAGAAGACCTAAAACGCACAATTTGCAATAAGTTTCTTTTTAGTTCTAAGAACATGCAGACTGTCGCCTTTGTTAACGAACTGATGGGCGGAGATTTAGGTGATAGTGTAGAGATAGAAGCGACAGACGGACAAAATGTAGTTGTAGGTAGGCTAGCAAAGCAAGATATCGGTGTAATTACCGGAGTTAACTTGGATAGCGATGATTCTTTAAGTAATGATTATAAGCGTGAAATTCTGAAACCTTGCCTGGTTAAAATCTTCGACCATGGTGTCGGCTATATTAAAATCTTAAGCTTTAGATATGAGGGTGTTGTTAAAACTTTTAAGGCAGCGCTAGAACAATGCAGAAAGGCATCATCATTAATTATTGATGTCAGGGGCAACCATGGTGGTTTAATTGCAGAAACAGTTAGGATAGCCTCGATATTTACGCCGAGAAACAAGATTATTGGATATAGATTGGCTAAGCAAGGCGAAAGAGAGAAAATCTTGGTTGAACCTGAAAGAGACATTGATCATGACTTTAGGAGAATAATGCTGTTGTGTGACGAATCTACGATGAGTTCCAGCGAATTCATCTTCCTAAACGCACTAAAAGGCGTTGATGAAAGGATAAAGCTAGTGGGGCGTCAGACCGCAGGTTTAGCTCATGAAGCAACTATCTATACTCTTTTTGACGGCACCAAGCTACAGATCACAACGTTTAAATACCTAACGCCGGAAGGCAGGGTTATGGAAGAAGCAGGGATATTGCCGGACTTAGAAGTATTGAATTCGGTTGTCCTGATAACCAAGCAAGAGGATGCGCAGTTAGATCGTGCAATTGAATTGTGTCGCAATTGATGCAAGCACACGATGTTTGCGTTCGGATAACCGTATGGCAATACATTGGGGAGGGTTTTCCTTGGGTACCGGTCAATATACGGACAGGACAAAGTTCATCTTAAACCAGGGTTTTCTATACCTGGTACTTATGACTGTTTCATTTATCATTATAAGTGCTGTTGACAAAAAGGACTTCTCTTTTCAATTTATTCTCACGCATGGTTTTATGTATAAGGTATCCGTCTGGGCCGGTGTGTCGTTGATTACCGGATTAGCCAGGGGTGCCTTTGTTTGGAGCAGGAATCAACGCAAGTTACAATAAAGGTGTGCTGTGAGAGCTGGCTTGAGTTTTAATAAGGCCTTTCACTAAATTCTTTCTACTAGTCACGACGTATCATAATAATGTAAGCTGTGCTAATATAATTAAGCTAACGCTTATTCGCAATGCTTGCTATTACTTTAAATGCCCAGGAGCATTATATTAAAGTATAGAATCATTAATATGTTCATCGATTTTTGTTTAAATAGGTTGTTATTTAAAGTAAGTTGCTACCGTACAACACGTATGAGCACGGGAGAGTGATTTGAATCAAGTGATTTCCGTGGTTAATCTTGTTCGCAAATACTCGCTTGGGAAGGAACCCTTAATAGCTCTCGACAATGTTTCTATCTCAATCAGTCAAGGCGAATTCGTCAGCATCATGGGCACTTCGGGATCTGGTAAATCGACGCTTCTCAACCTTATAGGCGGGCTCGACCGGTTTGATTCGGGCGAGATAAGCGTTGATGGGCTGGATATCGCCTCGCTTGACGAGAACCAGCTCGCCAAATACCGCCGCGAGAAGATCGGCTTTATATTTCAATCATACAACCTGGTCCCGACACTCACGGCTTTGCAAAACGTCGAGCTTCCCCTTATTTTTTCCGGAATTCCAAAAAACGATCGTTTAACCAAGGTGCAGGATATGCTAAAAACCGTGGGCTTGCAAGATAGGGTCAACCACCGGCCCACCGAGATGAGCGGCGGCGAGCAGCAAAGGGTTGCGGTGGCGCGGGCGCTGATCAATAACCCGGCCATAATCCTTGGGGATGAACCAACCGGAAACCTCGACAGTAAAACCGGCGAGGAGATCATGGATCTTCTTACCTGGATGAATAAGAACAACGGCCTTACCGTCGTCATGGTAACGCATGATGCCGAAAAGGCCCGTTACGCGGATAGGGTGGTTCATATAAAAGACGGCAGGATTATCAGGGGTGAAGGATAAATGGAAGAAGACCGGATGTTAAATTTGAGGCAAGCTATGGGGGTGCGCAGTGGTTAAAAAGATCGTTGCTTTTGTCATATCTTTATCGGTGTCATTGGTAGTTATTTCGCTGCTTATCGCGGCGCCCGCATTTGCGTCAAGCCCGGTTGTGCTGGTCAGCGCATCTATAGAGCCAAAGGATGTATCCCCGGGGGACAACTTCACCCTGAAACTTAACGTGAAAAACGATGGAAACGCGAAGGCGAAAAACCTGATGGTGACGCTTGGCGTAGACAGCGCAAGCATGTCTGATGCCGATGGAACATCACAAGGCCAGGAAGCAGGGGTGTCGTCTTCCCAATCGCTGCTTTCGGTTCTTGGCGAGAGCAATGTTCGTTACCTGGGGTCTCTTGGCTCCGATCGCCGGCAAGAGGTTGCTTTCAGGATGATCTCCGACGGCTCGGCGCGCTCCGGTACTTACAATCTCAAGGTTAAGCTCAATTATAACGGTGCACGGGCGCAAGATCAGGTGGTCGGCATTAAGATCGTCAGAAAGCCCGATCTTCGCATCAACCCGTCTTCCATGCCTTCATCCGTTGATGTGGGCAAAGAATTTAAGCTTACCGCCGAGATCGTCAATGCGGGCAACCACACCGCTAACGGTGTCTCGGCCGAGCTTTCAGCCGATGGCGCAGGCATAAAATCACCGAACTACTTCGTAGGAACGCTTGAATCCGCCGATTCCGATGTTTACGAGACGGGTGTTACGTTCGATAAACCTGGCGAAAAAACCTTAAGACTCAAAGTCGGCTATGTTGATGATTTCAACCACGCCCGCTTTATAACTAAGGACCTTAAGATAAAGGTGGAAGGGAATAGTAAGCCTAAGGATAAGCCCGAGGACTCTGGCGGTTTCTTCTCGGGCATTGCGAAATTCTTCAAGGCGCTGTTTGGTTTTGGAGAAAAAAGCGAGTAATTCATGAACAATTCAGACCTGGTATTGTTTGTTCTTCTCAATTTAAAACGCATGAAACTCAAGGTGACGCTTACCGTGCTCGGTGTTGTAGTTGGCACGACGGCGATTGTCGCTATGGTCGCTCTTGGAGTGGGCCTTCAAGATAGCCTAACCCGGCAGCTTATGTCCATAGCCGATGTCAATGAACTCACCATCGTCCCCACCAACCCAAATAGGGGGGATGCCTTTGGCGGCAGGGAAAAGGAAATACATCTTACCGAGAAGCTTGTAAAAGAAATATCCAGGATAGACGGCGTAAAATCGGTTGTTCCATCGATCGGTGTAGCTAATACCGATGTAAAAATCCAGAACCATAAAGCGTCGCAGATCAATATCGACGGATTTAGCACAGAGAATCCTATTGCGGTTTCCCAAGGGCGGGCGCCGAGGCGAGATGACGATAAAACCATCATTCTGTCCAGCAAATTTGGAAACTCGTTTGAAGATGACCATAAGGTTATGGCTGGAGAGCTTGTTGGCAAGCAAGCGTTAATCAAGGTCTCGAGAACTGCCGATGATGGGTCGACAGAGGTACGGTGTGTCCGCGCACGAATCGTAGGGATTGCGAAAGACAAGGGGGCGCAAACTGATTACAGTACCATCTATATGCCGATAGGAGCTGCAGAAGACCTCTGGATATGGCAAAAGAACACACCGAATCTGATCAAAAAAGAAGGCTATAACTCGCTAAAAGTCACCGTCGAATCGCCTGATCGTGCGGATTCGGTGCAAAAAGCGCTGGAAGCAAAGGGGCTCTTTGTTTTTTCACTCAAGCAGATCCTGGATGGCTTTAAAACGGTGTTTGGGATTCTCCAGGCGATCCTTGGCGCTATCGGTGCCGTGGCGCTTCTAGTAGCCTCGATAGGCATCGTAAACACGATGATTATGTCGATTTACGAGCGCACCCGCGAAATCGGTATAATGAAGGCGATCGGAGCAGGCAACAAGGATATCATCAAGATATTCTTAGGTGAGGCGGGGGTTATCGGCTTTATGGGAGGCGTCGGCGGCACGTTCTTGGGTTGGCTCATATCAAAAATTCTGGGCGCCATAGCATCGGTTTATTTGAAAAACCAGGGCGGCGGCGAAAGCCCGATCGCATTCATCGTCCCGGCATGGCTGGCAATCTTTGCTATCGTATTTGCAACCGCGGTTGGGCTCGTATCCGGCATCTACCCGGCTTTGCGGGCATCGCGCCTTAACCCACTGGTTGCTCTCAGGCACGAGTGATAGCGATAAATCATGATATTTAAACAGGAGGGGTTTACAAAGTGGAAGCAGTAAAGAATCTGGGTCGTGTGTTGGTCAAGCCCTCTAGCGTATTTGAGTGGGCGAAGGACAATCCGAACTTTGTCATGCCTGTAGTGCTGCTGATAGTAGTATCAATCATTTTTGGAGCAATCAGCGCGCCTCTGGCCGCCGATCTGGCGCAGAAGCAAATGCAGAACGGCACAGCCAAGTTGACTCCTGCCCAGGAAGGCCAGGCAAAGCAGATGATGAAGTTCCTCCCGATTATAGCCGCTGTAATGGGTTTGTTTAGCGTTATCTTCGCTCTATTTATTCAGGCAGCCCTTATACATCTTGGCATGTCTATGTTTGGGGGAAGCGCCAAGTTTACCGTTGGTATAGCTACCGTTGCGTATGCGCAGGTACCGATCGTGCTCCAGCAAATCATGCAATCGATCTATGTGACAGTAAGCGGGAAGGTAATAGCGCCAGGCCTATCGGCGCTGCTGCCGTTTCGACAGCAGATGGGTCCGTTAGGCGCTTTTTTAGGCCGCATCGACATTTTTGCCTTGTGGTCGATTATTCTTCTGGTAATAGGGTTCTCTATAACCTATAAGGTATCGAAAGGGAAGACGATGGCTGTCGTAGTCGGATACTGGCTCCTTGGGACCATCCTGGCCGTTTTACCTGTCTTAATAAGCGGATCTCTTAAAATGACTTTATGAGTAGAGAATTCAAAGGTAGCTCATAGACTTGATTGGGGCGGATATAGTCTCACTTAAGCGTTATCGCAAAACCTCTACGCGACCCTTAATCCTGAAGGGAGCACCACCGGCCCGAGATAAAAGGTACCATTGAGGGCAAGGCAACTTTTACGCCACGGCGCCTCCACACCCAAGCGACGGGTGAGGCATTGAAATTTCCCAAAATGGTCGTCGATGTGCAGGGCTTGTTTGTCTGCATAAAAGGCGTATATATGATTATGTTTCGAAAACATATCTGCATAATCGGCAACCACGACCTGTGCGTGCTTGAAGATATCGATACAAGCGATTTCAGCAGAGAAGCCATTGCTACGTGTGTTTGGAGCAGGGAGCGTTTGGACGAGAACCACCTCGCCTACTTGCAGGAATTGCCGACAAGGGCCGAGCCAATATCCGGCATGGCGTACGTCGAGTTTATTTCACCGGCCGACGGTCAGGTCTTTGAGTTTAATAAAGACGGTGTGAAATATCTGATCAACCCGGGTAGCGTGGGATGTGGTTTTATTGTTAGTAAAGCCCGATTCTGTGCAGGTAGGCATCCCAGGTACCGGCAGGCTCGGACATGACTGTTACTT
>NZ_PFNG01000150.1:10340-10439 GCF_002791875.1 Candidatus Aquicultor secundus
CGGTGCTAAAGGTTACTTTCTCGCTGATATGTGGGAAGTGGCTGGTACCATAGGTTATACCTGCATATACGCGCTCGATTTTTTCGTTGGTCTTGGTCT
>NZ_PFNG01000024.1:0-10282 GCF_002791875.1 Candidatus Aquicultor secundus
GCGTCGACCAGGGCTTTGGCGTGTTCTACGGGGGTATCCTTGTGGATGCCGTGGCCTAAGTTGAATATATGACCGGGACGTCCGCCCGCGCGGTTAAGAATATCTTGTACGCGCTCCTCGATACATTCCGTTGGACCGAACAGGGTCATCGGGTCGAGGTTTCCCTGTATTGCCTTGTCGTAGCCGATTCTCTGCCATGCGACATCAAGGTTGATCCTCCAATCGACACCGATCACGTCGCCGCCGGCCGCCGCAACAAGTTCTAGCAGCGTTGAGGCATTGTTCGCAAAATGTATCCTTGGTACGCCATCGCCCGCAAGGTTGTCCATAACCCGTTTGCTGTACGGCATAACGAATTTTTCATAGTCTACCGGTCCAAGCGCGCCGACCCAGGAATCGAACATCTGAACCGCCTGTGCGCCCGCCTGTATCTGCATCCGCAGGTAGCGGGTGACGATCTCGGCAAGTTTCTCCATTAGGCCGTGCCATGCCTCCGGCGCCTCGTACATCATGGCTTTGGCGTAGCGGTAGTCGCGCGAGCCGGAGCCCTCGACTATGTAGCTGGCGATGGTAAACGGTGCTCCGGAAAATCCGATAAGGGGGACGCGGCCTTCAAGTTCGCGCCGCACTATCTTGATCGCCTCGGCAACATACGGGGTGGCTTCTTCGGCTTCGATAATCCTGATCGCATCGACATCGGCCTTGGTGCGCACGGGATTATGGATGACCGGGCCCTCGCCTTTTGCGAACTCAAGGTCAATACCCATGCCTTCCAGGGGGAGAAGAATGTCGGCGAAGATAATCGCCGCGTCGACGCCGAGCACATCGACCGGCTGCAGCGTTACCTCTGTAGCTACTTCGGGTGTTTTGCACATCGTGAGAAAGTCGTGTTTCGCCCTTATGTCGCGGTATTCCTTTAGGTACCGGCCCGCCTGGCGCATTAACCATACCGGTGTCGCGTCTACCGGCTCACGCCTGCATGCTTTCAAGAAACGATCGTTAAATGCCATTTTCGTGCCCCTTTCAAAGCCGCTTATAGCTGATAGCCGATCTTTCCTTCAGGAGCTTTATCTCGATGTAGTCCGGTGGTTTCATGATTGCGTAGTTCTGAAGATTACTGCTTGCTTCTCAGCCATATACTTAGTAATTCTATAATATCGAAGCTCGATATATTTTTTTTTACTTATATTTTATGCTCCCGGTTACAATACTACCATTACAGCCTGGGTATTGTATAACCTGGACTTTTTACAAAAGCATGTTATACTTAGTTTATCTAAGTATTAGGAGAAATGCAAGGTGCAGTTTCTTGATCGCAATATAGATGAAATACTGGACGGTCTCTTAAGCATATTAAGGAAATCCCGCCCGCAGCATGTGAGCAGGATTTTGGGTATCAGCCGGGCCGAGCACAACGCACTCAGGATGCTCTCTGCAAACGAGGGATGCGATATCTCTACGTTTGCGACCAGCATCGGCGTCAGCCAGCCCACAGCGACCGTCACGGTAGACCGGCTGGTTGAGGCGGGATATGCGACGCGCACCCCCTGCACCGCAGACCGCCGGGTCACCCGCCTTCACCTAACAGATAACGGCCGCGATGTGGTTGAACGGTCAAAAGAAGCGCACCGCATGATATTGACGCCTTACGTCGAGCGCCTCTCAAGGGGAGAGCAAGAAGAACTCATCCGCATTCTCAAGAAAATGAACGAAGGATAACTGCTAACATCTGGTCATGGATAAACCCGTTGCTGGCAACGATTTCGGGGACACGTATGTCGTAGGACCGGCCTTCCATCCTGGTAATCCTGGCTCCGGCCTCGGCGGCAATTAAGCCGCCGGCGGCCATATCCCAGGGCTTCAGGCCAAATTCCCAGAAGCCGTCAAAACGGCCGCAGGCAAGGGAAATCAGGTCGATTGTAGCGGCCCCCGCCCTTCGAATCCCCTGGGCGTTGAGAGAAAAGCCGGTGAAAAGTTTAATTATGCGATCGGGATCGGTCCTGAAGTTATAGGGAAAACCGGTTGCAAGAAGCGATCTATCGAGTTCGCGGGTCTCGGAGACCCGAATCGGTGCGCCGTTTAGAAACGCGCCTTTCCCCTTTTCGGCTGTAAAGAGTTCGTCAAGGTTGGGTTCGTAAACCACGCCGACGGTTATCTCTCCCCGGTATTCAAGCGCGATGGACACGCCGTAAACCGGAAAGCCGTGCGCGTAGTTGGTGGTGCCGTCAAGCGGATCGATAATCCAGAGATACTCTGATTCACCCTGCTCGATGCCCTTTTCCTCAGCTAAAATACCGTGGTCGGGGAAACGCTCTTTTATCCCGGCGATGACCAGCGCCTCGGATGCAACATCGGCTTCAGTCACAAGGTCGACCGCCCCTTTAAAGGTTATCGTATGGGATTGTTTCGCCATTCTCTTGATGAGTTGACCGGCATGAAGCGCAAGCTCGACCGCAGTATTTAAGAAGTTTCCGGAGTCTTTCGTGTTTTTAGTACTTTCCATGGTATCTCAATTTCTAATAGCGGTACCAACGGCATCGAAGACAGCCCCGTCTATGCTATCTTCGAGCTTGATATACCCTGTTTTTGCATGACGTAAAAGAGAAACCGGCAGATAAGGCTATGCTGCCGAAATCTCCATAGTTCTTTCTTCATGCCACCCATCAATCCTACTATTAGTTAAGAAAAAGGCTTTATTTACGGTCTCTTTAACATCTTTGGGTAAGTTCTCAAACTTGTCGGTGAGATTGAGATAACTGAAATCGAGGCACTCGCGGGCGATTTCCATAAACTTCGCAAGCGATTTTTCGGTGAGGCGACCGTGCTTTTTCCACTGGTAGACGTAGAGGTTATAGAAGCTCAGTATGAAATCGGCGATTCGTGCGGCGGACTGCTCAGGGCGCCAATCGCTTACGTTTGGCGATTCGAAATTCTCGTTTAAACCGGTGATATACCTGATAAAGCCCTCCTGCCGACCCAGGACGAAGTCGTCTGTCATCGACTGAATGAACGCCAGGCGGATAAGCTTTTCAAAACAGTAAAGGCCTTTGCTGTCGATCTCTGTATTCTCGACCGCACAATGGGTTTCTTTAAAATATGATCGTATAATTGAGCCGCCGCCGGATAGCCTGATGTAGCGCTTTGCGTCGGCGAGTTCCGCAGGTGTAATATCAGATGTTCTAATAGATGTTTTGGATTTCTCTGGTCTTCCCATTTTGCCTCCCTATCGCCCGGATGTGGATTTTCTTCAAAGGTTGTATCGGCAAGTGAAACCGGCACTTCAGTGGTAAGTTTAAAATTTGTCTAGGGTATCAGATGTAAGATTACAGGATGGTGCTGTCATTCACCGTTGACTGGTTCAGGGAAAAACTTATAGGCGCTATCGAGGGCGAGACCAGAGTCGCGTAGCTAAATAGTTACGACTTGGTATCTTTACCGAGGGCATCCATGACGGCTTTCCAGCGTTCTTCGCCCAGACACGAGCGGGCGGACTGGCACCATTGGACGCAGGATGGGGTCTCTTTCTTCTCGACCCACTCCTTGCATTTGGGGCATCTTCTTCTCATCTCATCTGAAAATATCTCAACGGCATAACCGCAGTTGGGGCACGCATACACTCCCGCGGTTATGTTTCTCATATCAGAACCGGGGCACTTGGCAGACATTGTGATCTTCCTTTACAAAAACTTTACGGAACGTCACCGTTATCATTTTTACGGCTTAAGCTTAACATAAACAGGAGTCAGGAGCTAAGAGACTTCAGCGTTCATTTCGTTTACCTCGCGGGCGCCATCCGCTAACAGCTTACCTTCGTCGGGGGCGAGTATGCTGAGGAGGCGTTGGAATTCGCCGACATGGACTCGCTCCTCGTTTGCGATATCGATAAGGACTTTCTTTGAGAGCGGATCATCCGTCGCATCGGCATGCGTCATATACAGATGAACGGCCTCCTCTTCTGCACTAATATCCAACCGTATCGCACGTATCAGTTCTTCTTTCGTCATTTTTCTGGGCACCATGCCGCTAAACGGATTTACAAAGTCAGGCATTGGGATGCCTCCTTTCGTTTCCTCTCAAGTTCTTATCCTTGCCGATCATGCAGGCGTTTACCTTATACTGTAGTGTTTATACCCATACCTGGGGTGCTTAAAACTAAGAAAGGTGGGTGAACATCGTCACCCACCTCATTACTTAAGGCATATACTCAAGACATTATAACTGGACCGAATAACTTAAGCGGCCTTTCTCATGCGCTCTTCAGCCGGCATCGCGCGGGATTGCATCTGGCCTACTTTGTAGAGTGAATAGATAGAGTATAAACCGGCTAACCCGACAATCGCGAATATAACGTTGGAGAATAGAGTAATTGTCGCAGTCGGTGATCCGTTTCCGCTAAAGATCGCTCTAACCAGGTCGTAGTTGAAGAATCCGACCAAACCCCAGTTAAGTGCACCGATAACGGTGATAGCAAGGGCGGTCCAATCTAGCCAGTTAAGCCTAGGTCTGTTCATTACTGCCATCGATTTCACCTCCTAAAATCGTTCACTAGTACCGGTGATAAAACCCGGCTCTAATACACCGAGCCGGATTCGCCGGTCTACGTATTTAATTTCCCCGATCTAGCGTGTTCTAACAGGATATTTTATGTAATTAAAGCGTTCGGAGAAACGTATGAACTCTTCTGGCTAAAATGCCTGGATATGGAAGGGGTTAGAGTAGGGCCGGGTGGGGTACTATTTTATAGTTCGGCGGTATAGCGACCACCTTCTTGTACTTCGTGCTCAAGCCGTGCGACTTCACGCTTGGTCTCGGCAAAGAAGGAAAGCGATACGCCGATGGCGTCGAACCCGGATTTTATGAGAAACGGCAGCACCTCCGGGCTTCTTGCGCTCTCGCCTGCAACGCACGTGAATATGCCGTTTCTTCGGGCAGCACCGGCTATCTCGCCGAGCAGATGAAGCACCGCCGGATGGTCGGGCCTGAACAGATCGGCAACCTTCTGGCTCTCGCGGTCGACGGCCAGCGTGCACATCACGAGGTCGCTCAAGCCGATACTGATAAAATCGATGCCCTCGTTGATAAAATCGCCGAGCGTAAATACAACCGCCGGGTTTTCAACAGAGATGCCGACTTGGACATCCTCATGGGGTTTCAGCCCGACTTCACGCATGATCTGCTTTGCCTTGACCAGTTCATCGACAAAACGGATAAAGGGAAGCTTAATGCCGAGGTTTCCACCGGCTTTATGAAGGGCCCGCTTCATCGCTCTGAGTTCGAGTTTAAGCATCTCGGGCTCTTCAAGCTCGCGCCCGATTCCACGCCAGCCAAAGAGGGGGTTTCGCTCCTCAACGTCTTCGGAGCCTTTTAGCCTGCCGAACTCATCGGTTGGGGCATCCATGGTTTTGTACCATACGGGCTTATCCCCGAACATCGAAAGCGTCTGGATGATGCCGTTGGTTATGTTGTCCTCGAGATACGGCCCAAGCCCCTCTTTGATCATCTTGATAGGATGAACGCCGGATTCAAGCATGAAATAGTCGTCCCGAAGCGACGAGACGCCATCGGCAAGCGGGGCGATGCTGCGGGCTTTTTCGGGGATGAGGATCGAAACGAACACCCGCGTTTCGGTCGGCGGCACAGCGGGTATTTCTTTTACCGTAATACCAAGATCGCCCTCGTAAACCACGCCGCGAAAGCCATCGACGGTTACCACTTCATCCTCTCTAAGCTTTTCGGTAGCGTTGCCCGTTCCAAGAACGCAGGATACGCCGAACTCGCGCAGGATGTTGGCGCCATGGCTGGTGCTTCCCCCCTCATCGGTCACTACCGCGGCGGCCCGTCGCAGGTGGACGGCGAGGTCGTTGGTTATCCGGCGCGCAACGATGACGGTGTTCGGCGCAACCTCGGGTACTTCTTCCGGGCTGATCATATGGACGTACCCCGAGCCCACGGCAGGGCTTACGCCAACACCCCGCAAGAGAACGGTCTGCTCACCCACCTGGGGGAATAGCTTTTCATAGCGCTCACCAACAACAATGGGTCGTGATTGCAGAACGTAGAACCGGCCGTTGCTAAAAGCCCACTCGATATCCTGAGGGCTTCCGAACAATTGCTCAAGACGTATCCCGATCTCGGCAAGCTCGCACACCTCGCGGTCGCTGAGCTTCGGTAAGCGCAGCAATTTTTCAAAGATCGGCTTTCGCTCGCCGGTTGGGGTGATGAATTCGGTCTGCCTGCCCATCCTGCGGCTCACTATCATCTGCCGCTTACGCGAGTAAACATAGCGCTCGGGGGTTACCTCGCCCGATACGATTTCCTCGCCGAAACCGAAGATGGCGTCCACGATGATCTTGTCGGTGTCACCGGTCACGGTATCCATTGAAAACACGATGCCCGAGCGCTCGGCCGGTATCATCGCCTGGATTAACACCGCGACCCCGATCCCGGTTTGCCGGATTTGTGGGGTTTGCTTGGTTCGACGGGTTTGCCGGATTTGTTGGGTTTGTGTGGTCTGTTCGGCTTGCTGGGGCTGCTCTGTGAGCATGCCCTGTTCTTTGAGGTAAATGTGCGCCTCGGGCGTAAAAATAGAGGCCCAGCACCTGCGTACCGCATCGATCATATCTTCGAGACCATGAATGTCGGGGTACGATGAGAGTATCCCGGCAAAGCTTGCCTTCGGGGTGTCCTCGATGGTTGCCGAGCTTCGCACGATGAAACCGGCTTGCGCTTGCGGCGTTAAATCTTCGTAGATTTGTTGGAGCGCGGCTTGTATGTTGTTAGTAAGAGGCGTCGTCAAAATCGCTTCACGAAAATCGTTACATATATCTTCGAGAGTTTCGGATGGCGTCTGGGATGAGAGAAAGTCTGAGAGCAGCACAGCGATATTGGTACCGGCGCTGATATCGTCCAGAACCGTATAGAAGGCCTCGGCGGATAGGATGAGGCCATCGGGCACGCGAAAACCCGCCCGGTGCATGATCGCAACATTAAGCCCCTTGCCCCCGACCAGGGAGATTTCATCACGCTTAACCTCGTTGTAAGAATAAATAAGTTTCATAGTCATAAATCCTTTTTGCCACGCGGAGCGGTAGTTAAACTGCGTTTTATGGATCGATGTATGGTTTCGAGTTTTAGAAATCAAAAATAAACCTAAACCGTAAGGTTTTTATTCCCTTTTTGTCGGATATGCTCTTAATATTAGGTATGGCTATATGTTTGAGCTATGGGTTGCTTATCTCCTGAGTGTGGAACCTTTAGTGGTGTGGGAACATCGGACCGTTAACCGCTGTGACGTTGCCACCCGAAATGCCGGATGATTTTAACTTTGTTATGATACACTGTAGAAAAGCTCAGCCGGAAAGGTGGTATTCTGCATGTCGAAGACAATTGCGAAACTGGTTTCGCCGGATATTTCTTGTATGCATTGCGTGATGACCGTAAAGAATGGCCTGGGTCATGTGGATGGTGTGGATAGCGTAGAGGCCAACGCGGAGACTAAAGAGGTTACTGTGGAGTTCGAGGATGACAAGATCAGCCTTGACGATATTAAAGCAAAACTTGCCGAGTTGGGGTACCCAGCCCAGGGATAGGTTAGAGCGAGGGGCCCCTATCCACCTGGTATGTCAGCTTGATATCGCTTACGCGGGCGCCGGGTTCGAGAGTATCTGTCAGAACTAAGGTTGAAGCTAAGGCCACGATTACGGTTGTTCTATCTGTGATATAATACCTCACATGCAGGAACTTAAAGCAGCTTTATTTGATGTTGATGGGACGCTTCTCGATACGTCCGAGTTTATATTTCAAGCGTATGAGTACACGCTCGATAAGTTCGGGCTGGCTCCGAAGACGCGAAGCGAGATGGCCACCCTGATCGGCAAACCCCTTGAAACGTGTTACGAGTTGCTTGCGCCGGGCGTGCATATCGCAGGCATAGCAGATATAAAAGATATAAAAGATATAAGAGAGCTGGCGAAAGAGCTGGCGAAAACCCACCGGTACTTCCAAGGCGAGCACCTCGACCTCTCAAAACCATATCCGGGAACCGCTACAGCCCTTGAGGCGCTAAAAATCGCCGGGATCAAGATAGCCGCCGTTACGACACGGCAGAGGTCGTCATCGGTAAAAACGCTTGAGCTTGCGGGGATAAGCGAATTCATTGATTTTGTGGTGGCGCTTGAGGATGTAACGCACCTGAAGCCCGACCCCGAGCCGGTGCTAAAAGCACTTGCATACTTAAACGTGCAACCGGTCGATGCCATCATGACCGGGGATAGCGATGTCGATATCTTTGCGGGCAAAAACGCGGGGACGGCGACCGTTGGGGTTACCTACGGCTTTCATGGCGTGCGAATCGCGGATAGCAACCCGGATTATGTCATCGACAGTATAGGGGAGATCATCCCGGTAGTTCTGCCAGAGGTGTCCGAATGCCCCGTATCGCGTACCTGATCCGTAAAACCAGCGGCGGAATGCAAACACACATCTGCGGGCTACTCTCGGAGCTGGACCGCTCGAAGTTCGAGCCCATCGTACTCTCGCCAGCAGCGCCAAAGCTTTTTTCCTTCTTGAGCGACCTCGGGATATCCTCTTTTGAGGTCGAGATGGCGGATTCTATCTCCCCGAAAGCCGATTACCTTTCGGCGCGCTCGGTTGCCGACGTGCTGCGCCGGGTGAGACCGGATATCATCCACATGCACGGCAACAAAGCGGCGGTTGTCGGATGGATGGCTTCGTATATGCACAAGGTAAAGTACATGATTACCACGGTGCATAATTTCCCCAGTAACTTAAACCCCTCGTTGAAGTATTATGTCGTGGCCAAGCGGGTGAATAAGATGATACTCAACAGGGCGGACCGCCTGATTGCGGTATCAAGCGAGATAAGGCGCTGCCTGGAGGACGAAATTGGGATAGCGCCGCGCAAAATCGACGTGATCCCAAACGGGATCGATATGAAGTATTGGGAAGTTTATAGGGCCGAAGATAAGGACGCAGGCAACGTAAATATGGGCGATAGGGGAACTGGCGCTGACAGTAAGAAAATGCTGGGGTTACCTGAGGGTGCGGTTTTGCTTGGGGCCGTAGGGCGGCTTGTGCCGTTCAAGGGGCATGCTGTTTTGCTGCAAAGCATGGCGCGTGTGATAGCGAATCATCCCGGCGCTTATCTTATAATTATCGGGGACGGCCCGCTACGCGGTGAGCTTGAGACCCAGGCGGGCGAACTTGGGATTCTAGACCATGTAAAGTTCTTGGGATTCGTCGATGAACCGGGGCGTTACATGGCGGCGCTCGATATATTTGTTCTTCCATCGATTAAAGAACCGTTTGGGATCGTTATCCTGGAGGCAATGGCGCTCGGCCTGCCGGTGGTAGCAACACGCGGCGGCGGCGTACCAGATATTATAGAGGACAGCGTATCCGGGCTACTCGCGGAACCTGAAGACGCTGAATCGCTTGCCGATGCGATTGAGAGAATGCTTGCCGATAAGGATTTGCGGGAAAAGCTTGCCCGGCATTCTTTGCAGATGGTTACCGCAGACTTCACCATCAAATCCATGGCGGATAAGACGTTCAGGGTTTATTCCGAGCTTTTAGCAGGTAGATAACCTCGACCCTATTGCCCGGTAAAAGCCGAAATTCCCTCACCGAAGAGCGCGCCCACTGTCGCACCCATCACGATCATCGGGAATTTCACATCTATGCGTGATTGGTTAGAACATAACGTGCTTATAAAATATCCTTTTTGCCAGCTCGGCCCCTGCGATATAGAGGACAAGGATACCTCCCAGGACCGGCAAGAACACCGGGGGTATAGCTGTAAATGAGAAGAGCTTTGAGAGGGAGGTGAAGGGAAGTAGTATCGTTACACCGAAGACGAGCAACGTGGCCGCGGCCAGATACTTGCTCGGCCTGCTGGCAAAGAACGGCTTTCTCGTGCGGATTACGAGGACGATGAGCGATGCCGAGACAACCGATTCAATAAACCAACCGGTCCTGAACTCGGTCGGCCCGGCGTGCAGGATGAAGAGGAGCGCCCCAAATGTAAGGTAGTCAAACACAGAGCTTAAAAGACCGAACGTCAGCATAAACTTGCGGATGAAATCGATATTCCAGCGCCTGGGACGGTCGATCAGTTCGCGGTCGACAAGATCCGTCGAGATGGTCGTTTCGGGAAAATCGGTCAGAAGATTGGTAAGTAAAATCTGCGTCGGCAAAAGCGGCAAGAATGGTAAAAACAATGAAGCCCCGGCCATGCTGAACATGTTGCCAAAGTTGGCGCTTG
>NZ_PFNG01000227.1:0-10238 GCF_002791875.1 Candidatus Aquicultor secundus
TCAATCCCGCATACCTCAACCCCATATCCTGCGGCAGCCCCAGCATGATGTTCATGTTCTGTACCGCCTGGCCGGATGCGCCTTTTACCAGGTTGTCTATGGCTGAGATTGCGATTATTCTGTTGGTTCGCTCGTCGTGGGCGAGGCCGATTTGGCAGCAGTTCGAGCCCATGACGCTCTTTGTCTGCGGATACTGCCCTTTCGGCAATACCGCCACGAAGGGTTTATCTTTATAGAACGACTTGTAGAGGTCGATCAGCTCATCAAGGTTTACGGTGGTGGCCGCTTCCGCATAGGCCGTCGTCAAAATCCCGCGGCTTATCGGCATAAGGTGTGGTGTAAATGAGACTGTTATCGCCTCACCCGATATATCCGACAGGTATTGCTCGATTTCGGGCGTATGCTGGTGCACGCCACCGACTTTGTAGGCGGTAAGGCTCTCATCGACCGCGCAAAAATGCGTGCCCGGCTTGGGGTCACGCCCGGTGCCGGATACACCGCTTAAGGAATCTACGATAATCCCGCCGGTCTTGGCGAGCTTCTCCGAAAGAAGCGGGGCCAGTGCAAGTAACGCGCTGGTCGGGTAGCATCCCGGATTTGAGATGAAATCCGCTTTCTTTATTTTTTCTTCATATAATTCAGGAAGGCCGTAGACGGCTTTCCCGATAAGCTCCGGGTTTGTGTGACGTGTTTTATACCAGGATTCGTACACCGCAACGTCCGAGAGCCGGAAATCGCCGCTTAAGTCGATTACTTTGTGCCCTGCGTTGAGCAGCTCGGGAGCGACCTCCGTGGCCTTTCCGTGCGGGAGCGCCAGGAAGAATAGATCGGCTTTTCCGCTTGCCGTATCCAAATTATACGCCTCGTATACGGCATCGCTTATCCCGGTAAACTGGGGATAAAGATCCCGTACCGCAGTGCCCTGATACCGGTTTGCGGTTATGTACTCGATTGACATCTCTGGATGCACCGCGGCCAGCCTGATAAGCTCCGCCCCCGTGTATCCCGATGCCCCGATTATACCGACCTTTACTGCCATGACCGCTCCTTTCTCTCGATGTTAGTTAAAAAGCATATAATATACCATATGATAGCATAATCGGCGTATTTTATGCAACACTAAACCATATATTTTCGATTAATTTTAAAGATTATATGTATAAATAAGGAAGTTTATGCGCTCGCTCACAATAATTCGGGTTATTTGCCCGAAATAGAACCCAACTGGCTTCTAAAGATTGAACATGGGTTCTGCAACCCCGCCGTGCAAAATCGTCCTTCGTACCTTTTGGGCTGAGGGAATACTCTGGTCGCAGGCGATTACCGAGCTTTCAACGAGGGCGCTGCCTCCAATATTGCACTTATCCCACACGATGCTATTGGAGATTTCGGCTTTCGGTCCAATGATCGAGCCCTCGCCGATGATCGCGTAGGGGCCGATCTTGGCGCCACGCTCGATGCTCACGTTTTTGCCGATGAGCGCCGGCTCCTCTATCTCAACAGTCAGGTTGATTTCAGCGGATTCGTTTATCCATATGTTGTCCCCGACAAGGCGACCGTCGATGGGCATCCCGGTCTTGCCGCTTATAGCGTCCTTGTTGGCCTGGATATAGCGCTCAATCCGGCCGATATCCGCCCAATACCCGTCCGCAAAATGCGTGTAAAGCGAGCCCTCGCCGGCAAGAGGTATCAGTACTGATTCAAGAAGGCTTGAATATCCCTGCGGTATCATGTCGACGACCGATGGTTCAAATATCGCTATCCCCGAGTAGACACCCGTTTTAGTCTGGTCCCCGGGTACTTTATGAAGGAGTATCCTGCTATCAAAGCCCACGCCGATCTCCTGGAAATCCGGGTCTTTGGGTGGATTTACCATTACAAGCGTGGCTTTTGCGCCGCTGTTTTCGTGAGCTTCAATCGCCCCGCCCAAATCGATGTCGGTAGCGATGTCGGTATTCATGAGGATAAACCTGTCACCGGCAAGAAGTCGCGCTATTTTACGCATGGCCCCCGCGGTACCCAAAAGCTCTTCTTCCAGCGAGTAATGAACGCGCATCTTCCATCGGCTTCCGCCGCCCACAACGTCCTTAACTTCATCGGGAAAGGAATGCAGATTAACAAACACTTCCTCGACACCGTTGGGTTGCAAAAGCTCCAGCAGCCTAACAATAGACGGCCGGTTTGCAATGGGCATCAGGGCTTTCGGTTTTGTGAGGGTCAGCGGTTTCAGTCTCTCCCCAAGACCCGCCGCAAGTAGAAAAGCACGCATATCGCGTTAAGTATACACCCTGCGATGGGTGGGATGTAGTGTTATGCTCGAACTTGTGCTCCCAGTTCTTTCTCGAGCTTTCTTATGATACGTTCCTGAGCGTCCAGGGCCTCCTGGTCGGTTAGCGTGCGGTCGGGTGCGCTGAAGAGCATCGAGTAGGCCATACTTTTCTTGCCTTCCGGGACGCCTTTGCCGGTATAAAGATCGAACAACCGAACCTGCTTAAGCAACGAGCCGCCCGCCGATTTTATAACATCCAGCACCCGGTCGTTTGAAATCGAACCGTCGACGAGAATCGCTAGATCGAGCGATATGCCCGGGTATTTTGGTATCTCGGTAAATCCCTTGACCGTGTTGGCCTTATCGATGAGCTTATTAAGGTTAAGCTCGGCGACATAAGCCCTCGGTACGTCATAGGCCGCCTGCACCTCCGGGTGAATTTCGCCGAAGAAACCGATGGACTCGTCGCCGATAAGAAGCTCGGCGCTGCGTCCCGGATGAAGGACCGGGTGCGTGAACTGACGTACCGACCAGCCCTCGGCATCGACCTCATCTAAAACCGCCTCGATAACGCCCTTGAGATCAAAGAAGTCGACACTGCGCGCCTTTTCATACCACTCGTCGGGTATCCGGGCGCCGGTCATGGCAATGCTTACCATTGTCTCCTCATCCGGCAGCTCTTTGCCTTGTTCGTGCCAGAAAATATGGCCGACCTCATATATCTGTACGTCGTATTGCTCTCGGTTGACATTATATTTAAGCACCTTTAGCAAATTGCCGATGAGGGTCGTGCGCATCACCGAAACCTCTTCGCTGAGCGGGTTCATCAGGCGAACGAACCAGCGCATGGGGTCACCTTCCGGAACTTGCAGCTTGTCGACATCATGCGGGTCGGTAAAGCTATAGGTTATTACCTCCGACAGCCCCGCCGCCACCAAGCGCAATTTTATCGACTCGGCAATCTTCTGCCTGAGGCTTAATCCCCCCTGCTTATCGCCGCTCTCGGGGAGACTCGACCTGATGTTGTTGTAGCCGTAAATCCTGGCGACTTCCTCGATGAGGTCGATCTCGCGCTCGAGGTCGGGCCTGAATGTCGGAACGCTCACCCACATCTCGGTTGTCCTATCTATCACCTCAGGCGTAAACTCAAGCCGCCTACAAATTCTCGATATTTCGTCAACGCCCAGTTTGGTGCCTAAGATAGCGTTTACCCTATCCGTCCTCAGCGGCAGTCTCTTGGGTAGTATCACGCGCGGATAGACATCAACAACACCCTTATTTACGATGCCGTCTGCCAATTCTTCCATGAACCTTGCCGCGCGGTCGGCCGCGTAAACGGTGCCGTTGGGGTCTATTCCCTTTTCAAAGCGTGAAGACGATTCGGAAAGCAGGCCGAGGCTTCGCGACGTCCTCATTATCGACGTCGGCTCGAAATATGCGGATTCAAGAAGGATATCTTTGGTCCCATCCGATACCTCCGTGTTCTCGCCGCCCATAACACCGGCAAGCGCGACCGGCCTGTCGGCATCGGCTATAACCAGCATAGTATCGTCAAGCTCGCGCACAACGCCGTCCAGCGTCTGCATGTGCTCGCTATTTTTAGCCCGGCGCACGATGATCTTGTGCCCGTGCAGGGTATTGAAATCAAAGGCATGAAGCGGTTGCCCCGTCTCAAGCATCACGTAGTTGGTGATATCAACGATATTGTTGATCGGGCGCATACCTGCCTTTTGCAGGCGTTCCTGCATCCAGGTCGGGCTGGGGCCGACTTTTACGTTGCGGATAATCCTTGCCGAGTACCTCGGGCAAAGGTCCGGGTCGAGAATTTCCACGCCTGCCACATCGGAAGCCTTCTCCGTCGATTCGGTCACGGTAACTTCCGGCTTGTGCATCGTGCGCTGGGTAATCGCGCCGACTTCACGCGCCATGCCGATCATAGAGAGGCAGTCGGGGCGGTTTGGCGTTATCTCAAGCTCAAGGACGGTATCATCCAACCCCAAGGCCTCAGCCAGGGGCTTTCCTGCCTCAACATCCTCGGGAAGAATGTAAATACCGCTGTGATCCGCCCCCATCCCAAGCTCGGCCCGCGATGCGAGCATGCCGTATGAGGTAACACCCCTCAGCTTGGCGGGCTTAATCACCAAACCGTTTGGAAGGTGTGCGCCGATTAACGCAACCGGCACTTTGTCGCCTGGTTTGATATTCTTGGCGCCGCACACGATCTGCAGCGTCTCCGGTTGGCCGATGCTCACCGTCGTAACGCTGAGCTTATCCGCATCCGGGTGCGGCTTTACATCGAGCAGCAACCCGACTCTGACATTGTCGAGCCCTTCTCCCAGGGTTTTTATGCTCTCAACAGCTGTTCCCGTTAAGTTAAGCAGCTCGGCAAGTTCATCGGGGCTTACGTCAACATCTATATAATCTTTCAACCAATTTATAGGAACTAACATTCTCTATCCTCCTCCTAAAACTGTTTAACAAACCTCATATCGTTTTCGTAGAACATCCGGATATCCGGGATGCCGTACATGAGGGATACGATGCGTTCTACGCCCATGCCAAACGCGAAACCGCTTACTTCTTCGGGGTTGTAGCCGACTTCGATGAGAACGTTGGGGTCGACCATCCCGGCGCCCAGCACTTCGAGCCAGCCGCTGCCGCACAGCCTGCAGCCCATTCCGCTGCAGATTCCACACGATACGTCGACTTCTGCGCTCGGTTCCGTAAACGGAAAGAAGTGCGGGCGAAGCCTGATCTTGCGGTCCTTGCCGAACATCTGCCGTGTAAACTCCTCAAGCGTGCCTTTAAGGTCGCCGAAGGTAATATGCTTATCCACCGCCAGTCCCTCTATCTGGTGAAACATCGGGGTATGGCTGGGGTCGGCGACGTCTCTTCTAAACGCCCGACCGGGGGCGATGATATAGACCGGCGGCTGTTGTGACTTCATCACTCTTATCTGAACCGGGGAAGTATGCGTACGCAGCACGATGTCGTCATCCGCCGGTTGGACGCTGTGTTTCTTGATATAGAATGTATCCTGCAGTGTTCTCGCCGGATGGTCGGCCGGCGTATTAAGGGCTTTGAAGTTGTAATAGTCGAGTTCAATTTCCGGGCCCTCCGCCACTTTGTATCCTAAACCGATGAATATATCCGTAATCTGCTTTATCGCCTGCGAAATCAAATGCCTGTGGCCGTAGACGGGCTCGCGTCCCGGAAGCGTTATATCGATGGTCTCGGTTGCCAGGCGCTCGGCGACTTCGGCCCTTGTAAGCTCCTCATGCTTGGATGCGATGTCGCTCTCGAGTTTCTGCCTGACCTCGTTTGCGACTTTGCCGGTCTCTTTTCTCTCTTCGCCAGAGAGCTGTCCAAGGGTTTTTAGCACTGCCGTGACCTTGCCTTTTTTGCCCAGGTACTCAACCCTGACATCGTCAAGCTCTTTTAAGTTGGAGGCCTGTAAGACTGCCGTCTCCCCTTCTTTTAATATTCTCTGCAGATCTGCCTGGGATGACACGTTATTCATCACCTTCCCTCGTTTTATGTCGAATATAAAAAGTCCTTTCTCGCATATAAGGACGAGAAAGGACCCGCGTGTACTTTAAACCCCGGTCCCCGGCCTCCGGACCCCGGACCCTGATCTAAACAGTAAGTTTTTCTTTTGCTAGCGTTGCAAGCTCTGCAAAAGCTTCCGGGTCGTGAATCGCCATATCGGCGAGGATTTTTCTGTCGACCTCGATTTCGGCCAGCTTAAGACCGTTTACCAGGCGGCTGTATGAAAGGCCGTTAAGCCTTGCGCCCGCATTAATCCTTGCAATCCAGAGCTGCCTAAAGTCGCGCTTTTTGGCTTTCCTATCCCTATATGCGTATGACAGGGAGTGGAGCACCTGCTCGTGCGCCGCCTTATATTGCTTGCTTTTCGCGCCGCGATATCCCTTTGCCAGCTCTAATACCTTTTTATGCCGTTTCTTTGTGCTTTTCGCATGTCTTGTCCTTGGCATTAGCTGTCAACTCCTTTACAACAAAATTGCTTACATCCCCATTATGCGCTTGAGATTTCTCTCATTCGTCGTGTCAACTACAGCGTCTTTGCGTAGATGCCGTTTGCGCTTGGTACTCTTCTTGCCAAGAATATGGCTTGTAAAGGCATGCTTATATTTTAGCTTGCCCGTACCTGTAACCTTGAAGCGTTTTGCCGCTCCGCGGTGGGTTTTCATCTTCGGCATAACTTGCTCCTTTCCAGCTTGCACTTCGTGGGTTGCCGTTATGACAACAACCTCACCTAGCCCCAGACATGGCATCTGTTTGGGACGATAATTCAAGCACTTATAGTGATAAAGTGATTATCTTAAGTTGCGGTTTACCTTATTCAGGCACAACTGCCTTCACTATCGGGGCCAATACCATAATCATATTTCGCCCATCCAGCTTCGGGTATGCTTCAACCTTACCCAGTTCACTTACTTCTTCAACAATCCGATCGAGAAGCTTTCTGCCAAGGTCTGTGTGGGCCATCTCGCGGCCCCTGAACATTATGGTTACCTTGACTTTTGCGCCATCCTCAAGAAAACGCACGATGTGTTTTTTCTTGACCTCGTAATCGTGGCTGTCGATTTTAGGGCGGAGCTTCATCTCCTTGAGCATCATCGTCGCTGAGTGCTTCTTTGCCCTCTTCATCTTCTGGGTCTGCTCGTACCTGTACTTGCCGTAGTCCATAATCCTGCAGACCGGCGGGTCGGCTTGCGGAGCGACCTCCACCAGATCCAAACCCGCATCATAAGCGATTCTCAGAGCTTCGTCAGTCGGTTTAATACCTAGCTGAGTCCCATCATCCGAGATAAGACGAACCCTTGGGGTCCGAATTTTCTCATTTACTCGCGCATCTGTTGCGATGCTTTACCACCTCCTTGGTTATTGAACATGTAATTAAATATCAAATAATAAACATTAAATAAGACTATCACGAAAAAAGGTAGACAGCAGTTGCTGCCCACCTTACGTGGTTCCACAATCAAACCCGTTCGACTGCTCTAATTTAACGCATCTCGGGGTGAGAAGCAACTTAAAGACTTCTTCTTTCCTGTATTTGATTTCGACGTAATTTATACACTTATAAATCCTAATACTCTACCAATCATCAGTTGACCGGCATGAAATTAGAAATTAGATCGAACAATAGTATACTATGTTATCTTTTATGTTGTCCAGCAAGTTTTTATCCCTTACGCTTGTTTTTCTCCTCCATCGGCGGCCTTTATCGACGACTCTACCTCCGGGGGCTGCATGGCTGTCTTTAACTCAGCGATAAACGCGTCCAGTGCAACAGGGCCGCGGTTTCCGGTGCGGTCGCGAACGGCAACCTGGTTGTTCTCAATTTCTTTATCGCCGGCCACAAGCATGTAGGGCACTTTCATAAGCTGTGCGTCTCTTATCTTTTTGTTGACGGATTCCGTGCGCAAGTCAACCCGCACCCTCGCACCGATATCCCGTAACTTCTCGGCCACAGCCAAACAATAATCGTTGTGGCGATCGGCTATCGGCAGGACAACAACTTGATCGGGGGCTATCCATACCGGGAAAGCGCCGGCATAGTGCTCGATAAGCACGCCGATGAAGCGCTCGAGCGAGCCTAAAATCGCCCTGTGTATCATAATCGGACGGTGCTCCCGGTTGTCGGCGCCAACATAAGTGACGTCGAACCTCTCGGGGAGGTTAAAGTCCACCTGGATGGTCGTGCACTGCCAGCTTCTGCCCAGCGCATCGCGTATTTTTACGTCGATCTTCGGACCGTAGAAGACGCCTTCACCCGGATCGATCTCATACGCGAGGCCCGCTTTCTTAAGAGCGGAGCGCAGCGCGTTTGTCGCCTTATCCCAGTTCTCCTGCTCGCCGACGAACTTCTCCGGCTGAGTTGAGAGATAGACGTCATACTGATCGAAGCCGAATTTACGCAGCATGTAAAGCATAAGATCGATAACCGAGAGTATCTCTCCCTCGATTTGCTCGGGCGTGCAGAAGATATGCGCGTCGTCCTGAGTAAACCCGCGAACCCTCAGCAAACCGTGAAGAACGCCGCTTCTCTCGAAACGATAGACCGTGCCAAGCTCGGCCCAGCGCAGGGGTAGCTCGCGGTAGCTTCGCTTGTGGCTCTTATATATCTTGATGTGGCCGGGGCAGTTCATCGGCTTTACGACGTAGTCCGTGCCCTCGACCTCCATCGGTGAGAACATGCTTTCGCGGTAGAAATCCCAGTGGCCGCTCGTACGCCACAGGTCGACCTTGGCGATGTGGGGCGTCATAAGAAGCTCGTAGCCGCGCCTGAGGTGCTCGTTTTTCCAGAAATCCTCGATAACCTTGCGCAACATCGCGCCCTTGGGATGCCAGAGCGGCAATCCCGCGCCAAACTGATCATCGATGGTGAAAAGGTCGAGTTCGCGGCCAAGCTTTCTGTGATCGCGCTTCTCGGCTTCCTCGAGTTTTTCGATGTGCTCTTTGAGCGCTTCTTTAGAAGCAAACGCCGTGCCGTAAATCCTCTGGAGCATGGGACGGGTTTCGTCGCCCCTCCAGTACGCGCCGGCGACGCTTAAGAGCTTAAACGCCTTGATCCTGCCGGTCGATGGGATATGCGGGCCGCGGCACAGATCGACGAACTCACCATCGCGATAGACGGAAATCGTCTCATCTTCTAAACCCTCGATGAGTTCTAGCTTAAACGGCTGATCTTTAAATATCTCGCGCGCTTCGTCCTTGCTTACGGTCTGGCGCTCGAATGGGAAATTCTGTGAGATAATATTTTTCATCTCGTCTTCGATTTTCGAAAGGTCATCCACAGAGATGCGCTCCGTAAGGCCGAGGTCGTAATAGAACCCGCCTTCGATGGTCGGGCCGATGCCAAGCTTGGTGCCGGGGTAAAGACGGCTTACCGCCTGCGCCATAACGTGCGAAGTGCTGTGGCGCAGGATGTCGACGCCCTGCTCAGCATGATCGGTTACAATAGAGACGGTGTCGCCCTCGTTCAATTTCGTGCTCAAGTCAACCAGGTTATCGTTAACTATGGCCGCTACAGAAGCCTTTTGCAGCCGCGGCCCGATTGCCCCCGCCAGGTCATAAGCAGTGCCCCCCCGGTCAAGCTCGATCTTCGCCCCATCCGGCAGGGTAACAGTGATCTTTTCCATCTATACCTCCGTTTTGTTGTGATAATAGTTCTGTTTGTGATAATAGCAGACACAGACTGTGATGTATCGTTCTTAAGTGTAGGGGCCGAACCGCCTATTGAATCCTTATGCCTAGTTAAGCTTATTATACCGTTCTATTAAGGAGTTTTCTTCCTGCCGCTTCGCTTCATATGCCTTACGCATGGCTTCATACTCACCGACTTTTTTATTGAATGCGGCTATCTGCGAATTATATGTCGCAACCAGGTTGTTGTGCTTTGTAACAAGGCTGTCATATGTCGCAATATCGGTGTCTTTGGCTGCTTCAATCTGGCTCTTTACTTGTTTGATCGAGCTCTTGGTCTGGTTTATCTGAGCCCTGTCCGCCTCGGTAGCGGCGTAAAAAGCATCCAACTGGCTCTTCATCTGGCTTAGCTCGGGTTTGTATTTGTTAATGCTTGCCAACATTGAATTAAGGTAATCCGCCCTATATGAGCTGATGGACGCGCTGTAGTCGATATCAACCGGCACTCCATAATAGCTGTAGCCGAAGATATCGGCGTTGTTAAGCATATCATCGTTTCTCACATCGCTCAAATAGATGTACGAAGGCCTGAGCTTGTAAAACGTTGCACCCTTTGATTGGCCCCATGTCGGGTCGAACGGAATCCAACCGTATTTCTTCGTATACGCCTCCACCCAAGCATGACCTTTCGTCGCGGCCGTGCGCTCGGTCGTTATGCCGCCGATACAGCGCGCCGGTACCCCGTTCGCCCTGCAAAGCGCCACGAACAAGTCGGCAAACTCGACGCACACACCCT
>NZ_PFNG01000034.1:0-2268 GCF_002791875.1 Candidatus Aquicultor secundus
CGCTATTAGCCACTATCATATTAACAATGATGTTAATATTAACGATAGCCTGGGGATTGAACCATCCGTTGTTTTTGGGTTAAACGGCACGGGTCCGGATATGAGTGTGCAGTGGATCGGTGGTGATCCGCCAATGCCAGACGAAAACAATAAGAAACAAAGTTGGCCTGATTATTTCCACTCACCGGATCCAAAGTATGAAAAAGGCGCCAGACCATTTGCTGATAAACCAAACTTTGCCTACCTTATGCTCAAGACCTCGGAGAAAAATGGTGTAGCATCAGATACGGACAGGGCGCGGGCTTTGGGATGGGGCGGCCATATTGCAGCCGATTGGGTGGCGCATAATGACAACCTGTTTCCGATCTGTCCTGACGGATCAATGGGCTCAATCAAGCATTTTGCCGCAGAGTGCCTGTGCGACCTGTACTCATTCTTAACCAAAGGCCCAACCTCGCCCTCTAATGAAATATCAATTGCTTTCAATGATAAACAAATATATAAGGCTTTATACAACTACAGACTGATAAGTATATATGAGGGTTGCATTAGAAATAATGAGACGGTTTATCCCGATAGGATCAAAAAGCAAGCTCTTGAAACAACCCTCCCGCGATCATACATCCGTGAAAGGATTAAAAGGTGGGTGGCAAAGCTGGTTGTTATCCAGTTTGCTTATGCAAGTGGGCCTGAGGCGTGGAACCTCTCTAAGCGGGCACAGTTTATAGATTCAATGGAGCAGCGGGGGATTGAGAGCAATCTGGCTTTATCGGAGATGTCCGTTAACGCCTGGGTACATAATCCCAAGCCAAGAGGGTGCGTGCCTGATTTTAGCGGACAGGTGGTATCGTTTTATAAAGACAAGTTAATGGACATTCCGAGCAGCGCCTCACTTAGCCAGCTAGGCCAGGTTAAATCTAGTTCTGCTCTGACAAATGTGCGTCCACTGATTTATCGCAGTGCAGAAGTAAGCGTTCCTTCCATCGAAGAGAAAGATGCGAACCTTTGGCAATCGATCGTTGACAGCTCATGCCAACATGGCGATATAGCTGTGGAAGAAACGGAAACTGTTGAAGGGGCTTATCAAGTCAATGTGATAGTAAAGGATGAAGAGGGCCTTAAAAATACCATAAATGGTGTTATTGAAGGCTCCGCTAAACAGACCGGAGATAGCGCGGATGCTGCAGTTTTTTGGGATAGGTTGCTCGTCGACGGCGAATCGAATCCCGATATGCTAACAGATCTCTTTCCGCCGGAATTAACACTAATAACTCCCGCCGACGGGGCTTTTATCAATACTGCGGTTCCTGAGATAAGGCTCAGTGCTCAGGATGGTGCCGACGGTGCCGGAATCGATCCGATAGGTGCCTTGTTTAACCTAGATGGTGCTTCTGTTAAACCTTACTTCTTAAACGGTTTAATTTCTTACAAGCCTCAATCTAAATTGAAAGAGGGTGTTCACCGAGCATTGGTTAGCATAATCGATAGAGCGGGGAATACCAATCAGCTTGCGTGGTATTTTACAGTGGATACCGTGCCACCGAAGGTCTGTTATAGGGTAAAGTGTAACGTCATCAACAGCAAGAAGCCAGGGATTGTAATCTCGATTATACCGAATGAACCCGTCAAGTACCGGCTAACCGTTTTTCCGGATATCGGCGGTAGAGCGGATGTAAACACGGTTGTTTTCCAAAAAGAACTCGAACAGCAGAAGAATCTAACTTGGGACGGCGTGGACAACAATGGCTCTAAAATTGCTGATGGTTCGTACATATTACGTGTTCAAGCCATAGATCGGGCAGGTAATACAAGAACGTTTAACCGCTCGGTAAAAATTGATAGAAGTAATTAGCGCAAACCACTTGACAGCATGCCAGGCTTCCGCTAACGTGTAAACATAGAAGCACAAAAGCATATCAGCATATATAATGGAGGGGCGCCATTATGATTCGCAGAACAATTGTTTTACCTATCGTTATCTTATTATGCTTTGTTTTACTTACCGCTACTGCTTGGGCTACGGATAAATTCACCTGGCCCGTTGGCGGAGAAGTTATTAAGCGATTTGGCTTAGATGAGCACAGGGGTATCGATATAGCCGGAAATACCGGCGACTCCATCGTAGCCGCCCAGGATGGCGTGGTCTACTGGATCGGAAAAACCCCAAGAGGTGAGCCATGTGTCTCCATCGATCATCCGGGTGGTATCACGACGACATACCTACCCGTAACAGTTTTGGTATCCAAGGGCCAATCCGTGAAGGCCGGC
>NZ_PFNG01000052.1:0-2267 GCF_002791875.1 Candidatus Aquicultor secundus
AATGACACAATGTGTACCGGTTTTGTCTTAATTGAAAAGGAGAAATCGTATAATTGTCATTTTCTATGGAAGTTAAGAGCGAGCTTGCCAAGCTGCAGCCGAAACGTGTGTGCTGCCAGCGGGCGGAGGCTTCGGCGATCATCCACATGGATGGAAGCCTCCATATCCTCGGCAACGAGCGCTTTGCCCTTGACGTCTCAACAGAGAACGCGGCGGTCGCACGCCTTTTATATAAATACTTAACCGATACGTTTCCTCTCAAAGTCGAATCCATCGTTCGAAGAAGCGTTCTTCACAAAGTAAACAACTACCTCATCCACATCCCGGACCAGCCCGCGACCGGCCAGGTCTTAAACGAACTCGGCATTCTGGACGACCATATGGTCATGGCGCCGGGAATTCTGCAGAGGGTCGTTAAAAAAGATTGCTGTGCGGTGGCGTATCTTCGCGGGGCGTTCCTGGGCGGGGGCTTTGTCAGTAACCCGAAAAGCGATTATCATTTTGAGTTGACGACCGACAATGCCGAGTTTGCCGAGGATTTGCGCGATCTGGTGCGCCGCGTCGGGCTTAACGCTAAAATCAGCACCCGCAAGAAAAACTTTGCGGTCTATAATTATGCGGTTTACATAAAAGACAGTGAAGAGATACTGCAGTATTTAGCGCTCATCGGCGCCTACAACGCCCTTTTGCAATGGGAGGACGAGCGCATCGTAAAAGAGATACGCGCGCAGGTAAATCGCCTGGTCAATTGCGATACGGCCAACTTAAACAAGGTCGTCAACGCCGCAGCGGAGCAAATTAAAGATATAGAAATCGTGGACTCTAAGCTCGGACTTGAAAATTTACCAAATAGTTTGCAGGAGTTTGCCGGGGTACGTGTCGAATATCCATATGTTAGCCTAAAAGAGCTAGGAGAGCTATTTAACCCACCTCTTAGCAAATCAGCAGTGTATCATCGGGCCCGGCGCATGTCTCAGTTGGCAAAAAGCCTTCTTAAGGTTTCGCGCTAATCCCGATAGGGAAAAGTTATGACAACTTGCAGGAAAGAGGAGGAGTAAAACGTATGGCAGTTAAAGTAGGCATCAACGGGTTTGGGAGAATAGGTAGGAACGTATTTAGAGCAGCATTCGATGATCCTGATATCGAAATCGTCGCGGTAAACGACCTAACTGATGCCAAGACCCTTGCGCATCTGCTCCAGTACGACTCGACGTTTGGAATTTTTGAGGCGGATGTCGAACCAACCGAAAACGGTATTGAAGTCGACGGTAAAGAGCTGAGAGTAACCGCCGAGAGAGACCCCGCAAACCTTCCGTGGGGCGAGATGGGCGTGGATATCGTAATCGAGTCCACCGGTCGTTTCACAAAAGCTGATGATGCAAAGAAGCATCTCACCGCAGGCGCTAAAAAAGTCATTATTTCCGCACCGGCAAAAGGTGAGGATATTACGGTGGTTATTGGCGTGAATGACGAGAAGTTAAAGCCCGAGCACAAGATTATTTCAAACGCTTCGTGCACGACCAATTGTCTTGCACCGGTTGCAAAAGTTTTACTTGATAACTTTGGAATCGAGAGGGCCTTCATGACGACCGTTCACGCGTATACCAACGACCAGGCTCTGCTTGATATGCCGCATAAAGACCTGAGAAGGGCAAGGTCTGCGGCGGTATCGATTATCCCGACATCCACCGGCGCCGCAAAAGCCATCGGCCTTGTCATTCCCGACCTGGTAGGCAAGATGGACGGCATGGCCCTTAGGGTACCCGTTCCTGACGGCTCCCTTATCGACCTCACCGTCGAGCTTTCAAAAGAAGCATCGGTCGACGACATCAACAATGCGATGGCCGAGGCCGCCGAGTCGGACAAGATGATGGACATCCTGGCCTATACCGAGGACCCGATCGTATCAATCGATATAGTCGGCGACCCGAGGTCGTCAATCTTTGATGGCTTGTCGACCATGTCTTCCGGTAAAATCGCCAAGGTTCTGTCCTGGTACGATAACGAGTGGGGTTACTCGAACAGGATCGTCGATCTCGTAAAGATTATCTCTGAATAAAAGCAGTTATCAGTGAATTTGAGATAGCGGGGAATCGATGAAGTGCTCGGCGTTGAAGTTACCGGGCGAATAAAAACAGTTATCAGTGAATTTGAGATAGCAGGTGCCGACCGGTATCTTTATACCATACCGGTCGCCATCTGCTATTGGTATGCCCGAAGAACGAGGGTCGAGAATGAAAGAAGAAGCCAAAAGGACAGAATCCAGT
>NZ_PFNG01000229.1:0-10100 GCF_002791875.1 Candidatus Aquicultor secundus
CCATGCGAACCCCCTCGTCAAAGCTCCCATAAAGGTCGGTAAGCGCGGCTATGATAAGATTGCCGAGGTTGTGCCCTGCGATACCGTCACCCTGCCGAAAACGGTAGGTAAAAAGGTCGGCCATCCCCTTATCCTCGGCCAGAGCTACCAGACAGTTTCGTATATCTCCCGGCGGAAGTATCCCGATATCCCTGCGCAGCCGCCCCGAGCTTCCCCCGTCATCGGCCACGCTCACGATGGCGGTCACCTTATCCGCGTACCGCCTCATGCTCCTCAGCGCTACCGGCAGCCCGGTACCCCCGCCTATTGCCACCGACTTTATACCAGACATATATGCCGCCTTTAATCCTTACCCGCCTTACCGATCTTACCGGTCTTACTGTCCTTATTGCCCTTTGTTTCCCATATCCGCCCCATGTCCCTATGCCGGGCCACGACGTTATAGCCTTTTTCTTGCAGAAACCCGGCCGTTTCATTTGCAATTGCAACCGAGCGATGCGTACCGCCCGTACAGCCTATGGCTACTGTAAAATGAGTCTTTCCCTCGGAAACGTAGCGCGGCAGAAGAAATGCCAGGAGTCCCTTAAATTTCCGCAAGAATGTTTTGCTCTCCGATCTGTTCAGGACGAATTCGCAAACGTTCTCGTTCGTCCCATCGAAGTGCTTCAGCGACTCGATATAGTGCGGATTCGGCAAGAATCGCACATCCATTACCAGGTCCGCATCAAGGGGCATGCCATACTTGTACCCGAACGACATCACGGTTATCATGATGCCCTTTTTTTGCTTATCTTTCTGTAGGATGGCGGTTCTGATCTGATCTTTTAGCTCAAATGGCGCGAGGTTGCTTGTGTCGATTACGAGGTCGGCCTCGCCGCGAAGCTGCTCCATTATGTGGCGCTCTTGCTGAATACCATCCGTTATCGCGCCTTCCTCGGAAAGCGGATGCCTGCGCCTTGTCTCTTTAAAGCGCTTTACCAGGGCCTCGTCCGAGGCCTCGAGGTAGAGTATCTGGTACTTTATCCCGAGAAGCTTTAGTTTTTGCAGCTCTTCAAAGAGCGTGTCGAAAAACTCGCGACCCCTCACATCGCACACTACAGCGACCTGCCGCACCTTGCTCCCCGGAAGAGTGCACAGTTCGGCCATTTTTGGGATCAGCGAAGGCGGCAGGTTATCGATACAGAAGAAGCCCATGTCTTCAAAACACTTGATAGCCTCTGATTTCCCCGCTCCCGATAAACCCGTGATAACCGCAAATTCAATATTCTGATTCAATTAACAACCGCCTCACTTATAACTATTGCACGACGTAAGCACGCGCTCACAGCCCCCGCTACGTGTCCGCTCGCCTCTGTTTTTTTTCAGCTCTTGTCTAATTTCTTATTCTACACGAAGGGGACGTTGTTTCCTGTGTAAACTTGTTGTGTTAGGACGCACAGGAAACAACGTCCCCTTAAATTATTTTACGGCAGTATTCCTTCAAGCGCCAGAAGGCGTTCTTTCCACCCGCGCTTGCCGCTCCATCCGCCTATACTGCCATCGCTCTTCAGTACCCTATGACACGGCACCACTATGGGGACAGGATTCTTTGCCATCGCATTCCCCACGGCCCGTGCCGCCTTAGGCCGTCCGCAGCATTGCGCTAATTCTTTGTATGTCAAAGTCTCACCGTATGATACAGACTTTAGAGTATCGTATATCTTGCACTCAAACTCTGTTGCTTGCCCGTAATCCAGCTGGTAGACGAATTGTACCTTCTCTCCATTAAAGTATCTACCTAGAGTTGAGGTTAATTCTAATCCTAATGTCTTATCGTGTTGTAGCCGGTCATATCGCCCGGCGATTTCTTCTTTTAGCAAGCGTTCGTTATCCTGGGGGAAAATGATGCCCGCAAGGCCTTTTTTGCTAAAGACCGCCGCCCCCATACCCCATTGGGTCGCATAAACGTTAAATCCCTTTAATTCTAAGCCTGCCATTTTAGTACTCCACTACAATCTACCCTGAAAATAACCAGTTACCCTAATAATCCTGATAACCGTTGAAATGGCGATAGACCCGTTCGGCGATAACGCTTGGCAAACCGGGAACGCTGTTTAGTGCCTCAAGGCTTGCATCCGCGATTTCGCCTGGGGAGCCGAAGTGCTTAAGTAAAAGCTTCTTCCGTCCCTCGCCCACCCCCGGGATCTTATCCAAGGTCGATTCGACCATTGCCTTACCGCGTAAGTTCCTATGGTACGCGATCGCAAAGCGGTGCGCCTCGTCCCGTATCCGCTGCATTAGCTTTAAAGCATCGCTGCCGCGATCAAGTCGTACCGGGTCGGAACAACCCTGTACAAAGATTTCCTCTTCGCGCTTTGCAAGCCCGACAACAGGGACGTCTTCGCATCCGACCTCTCTCATCGCTAAAAGAGCGGCTGAGAGCTGAGGTTTTCCTCCATCTACGATAACGAGATCCGGCTCGTCGGAAAACGATGGGTCGAACTTGGCATCCGCATGCGTGAACCTGCGGTGTATCACCTCGTGCATCATCGCGTAGTCGTTGATGCCGGCATCGTACCGTATCTTGAACTTCCTGTACTCATCCTTCGCCGGGCGACCCTGCTTGAAGACGACCATCGAGCCCACAGAGTTGCTGCCCTGGATGGTCGAGATATCGAAGCATTCTATACGTTCCGGAGGCCCGGATAAACCGAGCGCTTGGGCCAGAGACCCAAGAACCCGGCTCGAATTCTCTTTCTCCCATGAGTGCTTGATGACCGACATATTAAGTGCATGCTGGGCGTTTGCCGCTGCCATGTCGATCAGGTCGCGCTTATCGCCCCTCTGAGGGATTTTAAATGAAACGTCGGTTCCCCGCTGCCGGCTTAGTAGTTCCTCGATAATATGTGTATCCTCAAGCCTAAGCGGCACAAGCACCTGCGGCGGGACCGACGTGGAATTGATGTAGTTTTGCTTGATAAACGCGCTTAAGACATCTTCATCCGACTCTCCCCTATCCAGGATAAAGTTCTTGCTGCCGATAAGCTTGCCGTCACGCACGATCGACAGGTTGATGCATCCGAGCGAGCCGTCAAAGCTTAAACCCACCACATCGAAGTCTTCCCCCGTCTCGGAGACGATCTTCTGCTTTTGCAGAACGACGCGTGCGGCGTCCAGGCGATCGCGGATGCGGGCCGCCTGCTCGAACTTTAGACCCGCCGCCGCCCGGCTCATCTCGGCCTCAAGCTGGTCGATTACCGGCTCGGGGTGGCCCTCCAGGAAAAGCTCGATCTTTTCAATCATCGCACGGTAGTCCTCTTTTGAGACCGCCTCGATACACGGCCCCAGACAACGTTTTATATGCTGGTTGAGGCACGGTGAGCCGGTCGATTTGCCCGGCTTGCCGCGCTTACACGTCCTGAACAGGAATATCTTGCGCAGCGTATCAAACGTCTCGCGCACCGCCGCCACACTGGTGTACGGCCCGTAATACCCGGTGCCGCGCCGGTGATTTTCCCTGGTTATCAATATCCTTGGAAAGGCGTCCTGCCAGGTGATGGCAATATACGGGTAGCTCTTATCGTCCCGGTAGGATACGTTAAACGCCGGGCGGTACTTCTTGATGAGGTTGCACTCGAGCACCAGCGCCTCGAGTTCGCTGCCGGTTACGTAAAACTCAAAATCGGCGATTCGCTCGACAAGCGCCCTGGTCTTTGGCGCGTGGTTACCGCTTTGGAAGTAGGAGCGCATCCTGTTGCGCAAGGATTTGGCCTTGCCGACATAGATAACCCTGCCCTCGGCATCCCGGTAAATATAGACACCGGGGTCGGCGGGCACGCTTTTTAGTTGTTCGATTAGTCGTGACTTAGTGTTCATAAATGAGTGTTCATAAATGCGGTTTTGTCTTGTTTTAAAGGTATAACTCCTCAAAGCGTATGTCAATCTTGAGACCGGGAACTATTATGTTCTCGCTCCACTCCAGAGCGTGCAAGCAAAAGGTATCCGGGTAAACCGTTACAGCGGTAATAATTGAATTGTAAGTCATTGCCAATTGAGCATGCTGATGATAGTATAAAGTCATAACTATTACACATTATTAACAACAAATGAGACCGCCTTTTTTGCGGACAACAGCACGGGATGCACACATAGCTCAAACCAACTCTGCCCCCAGCAGAGTTTTTTTATTGGTTGGAAGAGCCGGGGCTTTAAAGGAGGACGTATGAGGGTATTTCAGATAAAAAAACCGGGCAAACACACCACCTTCGCGCTTGGGATAGTACTGGTGGGTCTGCTGGTTTCGGTAGTTTTTGTACAGGCGGCGCTTGCGGCAAACTGGCAGTGACAAATTGTAGAGAGTACAACAGGCGACGTGGGCCAGTACACGTCAATCGCCCTTGATTCCTCGGGACAGCCACAAATCAGCTATTATGATGCGACGAACCATAAACTTAGATATGCATACAAGAATGGTACCAGCTGGGTAAGTAAATCCGTCGAGCCGGGCTCCGGTAACGACATCGGCAAACACTCCTCACTGGCGTTGGGTCCTTCCGATAAGCCCTGCATCAGCTATTATGACGATACTGATGACAACCTCAGATATGCATATAAAGACGCTACGGGGTGGCATGCGGAAATCGTAGACGCCGATAACGACGTGGGCCAATACTCGTCGCTGGCAATCGACGCCTCCGGGAAACCGCATATCAGCTATTATGACGCCACAAATCACAACCTCAGATATGCATATAAGGATGGCGGCGGTTGGCATAGCGGGTCGGTAGAGCCGACGGACAGCACGGATAATGTGGGGATGTACTCGTCTTTGGCACTTGATTCCGCAGGAAACCCGCGTATCAGCTACTACGATGCGACGAATCGCAACCTCAAGTATGCATATAAGGATGGCAGCGGTTGGCACTGGGACACAGTAGATAACACTGGCGACCAGGGTTTATATACCTCCATCGCCATCGACAAAAACAACAACCCCCACATCAGTTACTATGACATCACCAAAGGTCACCTTAAATATGCGTATAAATCGGGCGCAAGCTGGCAGATAACGGATGTCCCGGATAGTAGCAGCAGTAACACCGGGCTTTACACATCCATTGCGGTCGACAGCAATAATAATCCGCATATCAGCTACTACGATGCAAATAACAAAGTGCTTAAGTACGCTTACAGGGATACCAATAACATCTGGCTTATGGAGAGTGCCGATACCGTCGATAAAGGCCAGTACTCATCCATTGCTGTCGATACTAACGGATGCGCGCACATCAGCTATTATGATGCCGCCAGCAGCGATCTCAAGTACGCATATAAAGACGCCCCTCTCGTTGCCTCTACCGATCCGGCCAACAACGCCACCGCTATTGGGCTAAATAGGACGATCACCGTAACCTTTAACGAAAACCTGCAACCCGGCACAATATTAACCGGGATTACGCTTAAGGATAACAAGAACAACATCTTGACCACGGTAAACAACGCCAGTGATAAGACCCTTACCATCGACCCTGTCAACGACTTTAACTACAACACAAGTTATACGGTCACAATTGAGGCGGGTTCGGTTAAAGACGCCTCAGGCAATAATTCGCTGGCCGCCAAATACACCTTTGGGTTTACGGCGCAGCCGGATGTGCCGCCCATGATAACCGGCACCGACCCGTCCAACGGCGCTGCCGGTATCCCAATAGATAAGACCATAAATGTTTACTTCAGCGAGGACATCCAGGCGGGTTCCAACTTTAGCGGGATAACGCTTAAGGATGCAACCGGCACGGCAATACCCGCATCGGTCACTATAGTGAACGGAATCGTTGATGGTACATATAAAAATATCCTGGTTATTAACCCGACAAGCAACCTGGGATATGGGACAAAATATAAGGTAAACATTCCGGCAGGCCCGACGGGCGCCATTAAGGATATGACGAACAATCCGCTCGTAAACGCCTATACGTTTGATTTTACTACAAACGGGAACGCTCCGCCGATTATCCAAAGCACCGATCCGGCCGGTAGTGCGTCGGGTGTTCCGGTGAATAAGACTATTACTATTACGTTTAACGAGGCCATTCAGTCCGGCAGCGCTTACTCGAGCATCTCGCTAAAGAACGGCGCCACTTCCATAGGCACGGCCATCAGTGTTAGCGGAGCTACACTTAGTATTAAGCCTTCCACCAACTTAGGGTTTGGCACGAGCTACACGGTCTCGATTCCGGCAAGCGCAGTTAAAGATAGCGAGGGCAACTCCCTTGCGACCGCCTACTCGTTCAGTTTCACAACGCAGGTATCGGGCACGGCGAAAGCGCCGGCCAATCTTAAAGCCAGCGGCTCGGCTTCAGCGATTACCCTCACGTGGGACGCAGCCGATGGGGCCGTATCATATGTCATCTACCGGCAACAAGGTACAAGTGGCTACGGGCGCCTCAATACCGGTTACCTCACCGGTACCACTTATGTTGACGCGACCGCTATAACAGGCGTGGTCTATGCCTATTACGTGGTCGCGGTAGGCTCTGATGCATTAGAGAGCGCCGGTTCAAACGTAGTGAGGTCCTCGTTAGGTGTTGTTGCGGGCATGGTCATCTACAACGACGTGCCGGCGGACGCCTGGTTCAGGACATATGTCGAGACCCTGGCAAACAAGAAAGCGATCACCGGATATCCCGACGGGGCATTCAGGCCAAACGTGGCCATCACGAGAGCCGAGTTTACTAAGGTGCTGTGCCTTGCGATGGGCTGGCAACTGGATAGCCCGACAAAACAGGCTTTCAACGATGTGGCGCGCGGAAGCTGGCAGTACCAGTACGTGGCGACGGCGATAAAGCACGGAACTATCGGCGGCTACAATGACGGCACCTTCAGGCCGAACGATTATATCACCAGGGCGGAGATTTCAAAGATCATGGTGCTTACCCTGGATCTGCCTGTTGTTGAAGCCAGCAGTACCAAGTTCTGGGATACCCGGTATTCCTGGGCGAAGAACTATATCGAAGCCTGCGTAAAAGCAAACCTTATCAGCGGATACCGTGGCGGCTCCTTCAAACCGGGCACCATCGCCACCAGGGCCGAAGCATGCAAAATGATTGTCTCGATGTTGGATTATAAGAAATAAAGGCTAAATTTTCTTGAGGGGGATGCAATGTCTAAAAATGCGAAATCACCGGGGCGAAGATCGGTCGCCCTAGGTCTTAAGATGATTATAGCCGGATTGGCGCTAATCGCTTTGTTTTCTCAGATCGCTCTCGCGGGCACCTGGCAAACACAGATACTGGAGAGCGCCACGGGAGATGTGGGCCAATACAGTTCAATCGCGCTCGACTCATCCGGCGAGCCAAGCATCGCATACTACGACTCCTCCGAGACCGCGCTTAAATACAAATATAAGGGCTCGGATGGCTGGCATCCTAAAAGTACTGAGGCTACTGCGACCATTGATAACGCCGGTGATGTAGGGCAATACGCATCCCTTGCCATCGACACGTCGGATACCCCCCATGTTAGTTACTACGATGCCGGTGCCACCGGTCTGAAATATGCCGTCAGGGACATTGCCGGTAACTGGTATCCGGAATCCGTGGATAGCACCGATTCGGTCGGCATGTATACGTCGATAGCTGTTGACGCATTAAAATACCCCCATATCAGCTATTACGACGCAACCAACGAGGATTTAAAATACGCATATAAGGATAGCGACGGGTGGCACATAGAAACCGTGGATGGCACCGACAGCGTCGGCCAGTACTCGGCGATCGCGGTAGATTCCTCGACCGACACCCCCATCATCCATATCAGTTACTACGATGCAACCAACCAGAATCTAAAATATGCTTACAAGGATAGCAAGGGATGGCACATAGAACCCGTCGATAATACCGGTGATGTCGGCAAGCATACCTCGATTACTCTGGATGGGGCCGGTAAAGCGCACGTGAGCTACTACGATGCAGCCAACGGCGATCTGAGGTACGCCTACCGGAACCCGATCGGCTTTTGGCAGCGTGAAACCGTGGATACGAGCACCGCTAACGTCGGCGAGTATTCTTCGATAACCTGCGATATGTCGGAAATGCCTCATATCGGCTACTACGATACGGCAAACGGTAATCTAAAATATGCTTACAAAGATGCCATGGGGTGGCACATAGAGAAAGTCGACGGCGACTCCAGCAACGTCGGCGAGTACACATCCATCGCGAGAGACGCGTCAAACAACATCCACATAAGCTACTACGACGTCACAAACGGCGACCTGGGGTACGCCTACAAGGATAACAAGCAACCGACAATCGGCGGCAGCTCACCGGAAAATGGTGATACGGATACTCCGGTCGGCCAGGACATCAAGATATTTTTCAGCGAGCCAATAAAGAAAAGCATCCACTTTGATGACATTCGGGTAACCAACCTGTCGGGTGCAAACCCAACCATAACCAAGACGATCAAGGACAACGTCATCACGATTAAAGTGGCGGATAGACTAAACTATAACAGCAACTACAGGGTCGACATGCCGGCGGATGCCGTTACGGATATCTCGGACAACAATCTTGAATCCGCCGCAGCCTACAGCTTTAGCTTTAAGACCGAGATTCCTACAGATACAGTGCCGCCTACCACTTTACTAAGTATTAGCGGAACCATGGGAACAAATGACTGGTACAAGTCGAGCAGGCCTTCGGTAACACTATCAGTAAATGAGCCTGCAATCATACACTATTACTGGGATGACGGCGGAGGGGCAACTGCAACCGCCCCTCTTACGATTACGGCTCCGGAAGGTATCCATACCCTCTATTACTATTCGATCGATACATCTGATAACCTTGAGACGCCTACGCATAGCAAGGAAATCAAGGTAGATAGCATCGCACCGAGAACCAAGATCACAGCCGATCCGGGATCTCCCAATGGGACTGATGGCTGGTACGTAACCGCGCCGGCTATTACCTTGAGCGCGACCGAGCCGGCCACTTTCCATTACCGGTGGGATAGCAGACCAGAGACAACCACTGCCGGTCCGGTAAAGCTGCCTGAAGATAAGGGCGCCCTCGTCGAAGGGTCCCATAATCTCTACTATTGGACGATTGATGAGGCGGGAAATACCGAGGGGTCAGAAGCTAGCCCGTTGACACAGATATTCAGGTGGGATGTTACCGCCCCCGCCACGACACTCAAAGTGAATCCCTCATCACCGGATGGAACCGGAGGCTGGTATAAAGCTGCGGCCCCCACAATCTCTTTTATAGTCGATGAGAAGCAAAGTACACCTGCAATCGTCCACTATAAGTGGGATGATTTGGAGGAGACGTCCGTCAGCGGTGACCATGAGGCCGATATAAGCTTAACCGTGCCTGAGGGCATCCATGCAATCACCTACTACTCATCCGATTATGCGGGAAATACCGAGGTAACGCGCACCAGCACATTTAAAGTCGACGCGGTGCCGCCCACCATCCCAATAATTACGGCCGTTTCTACCTTAAGCGCGACGGGTGTGAGCAAGGTTGCGGTAAGCGGAACGTCCGATACGTCGACCATCGTGTTAGTAAAAGCAACCGATGACACCACCGAGGTCACGACCTCTGCTGTGTCGACCGGCACATTTAACGCCGAACTCAACCTTACTAAATTAAAAGACGGGCAGATAAAGATAAGCGCTCAAGCAATCGATGAGGCCGGAAACACCAGCGCATTCTGCAACGCGGTTACTAAAACAAAAGATACCATCCCGCCGACCAGCCTCGCTGCCATCAGCCAGATTGCCCCGGACGGCGAAAACGGCTGGTTTAAGAGCATTCCAACAATTATCCTGACGAGGGACGAGCCGGGGGTCACCTTTTATTCCTGGACGTCGAGCAGCGGTCCCTGGGCGACATACTCGGCGATGCTCAGCGTACCCGAGACCTCATCCGGCACACTATACTACTACTCGATAGATGCGGTAGGAAACGCCGAGGAGGCAACACACACTTCCGAGTTAAAGGTGGACGCCACCGCACCCGGCTGCTCGATCGTAGCGCCGATCAACGGCGCCACACTCGCGGGGGACCCGTCGTTCACGGCAAGTGCATCCGATACGTTAAGCGATGTTTCCG
>NZ_PFNG01000170.1:0-2236 GCF_002791875.1 Candidatus Aquicultor secundus
ACCCTTGCCCTTGGCTAATGGTTCCCACTGCCAAGCCCATAGCGGACTTTCACCGCCAAGCTATCGCCCATGCCGGGCGCACACGCAAAAATAGCCGGACACTATCCGGCTATTTTTAACTATATTAAAAATCGAAGAAGCCCCGCCTTGCCGTTTCACGAAATACATATTGCAGCCCGCTCTCCGCAGGTTGGGTGTTCGCCTACCGGTTTTACAAGTCCCTAATCCAGAGGGCTTTTGTGCCACCGGCTAGAGTAGATCACCCTATGTAATAGTGTTGGCTCAAATATACACTACGTTCCACTAACAAGGCAGAGCCTAATATCTAACCTTCTGACTCAATTCTACCCACGGATTCGTAGATGTGTCAACAAGAAACTTGGGCTAACTTAATTTAATATGAAGCTCACGCAATTGCTGCTCAGTTACCGTATCCGGGGCGCCCGACATCAGGCACGATCCGGTCTGGGTTTTTGGAAACGCGATGACTTCGCGGATCGTTTTCTTCTGCAGTAGAATCGCTACCAGCCTATCCAGCCCGAAAGCAAGGCCGCCATGCGGCGGTGCGCCGTATTCAAACGCCTCCAGCAAGAAGCCAAACTTTTCGCGGGCCTCCTCGACGTTTAATCCAATCAGCTCGAATATCTTCTCCTGCAACCCCTGATCGTAAATCCTGAGGCTGCCGCCGCCGACCTCCGTACCGTTGATAATCAGGTCGTATGCATACGACCTGACTTTAAGCGGCTCCGTATCGAGCAATGGGATATCTTCAACCCTCGGCATGGTAAACGGATGATGGTTTGGATCCAGCCTGTTTTCGTCTTCGTCCCATCCGAACAGTGGAAAATCGACAAGCCAGAGAAAATTAAAGACATCCGGCTGGATAAGGCCGATCTGATCGGCGAGTTTAATCCTGAGCGAGCCGAGTATCGAAGAGGCCTTAACCGGTTTATCCGCAACAAACAGCAGTAAATCCCCCGGATTTGCCTTTAAACGCTTGATGATTGCCTCGATCTGGTCTTCTCTAAAGAATTTGGCAATGGGCGAGCGCACGTTGCCCTCGGGTTCCAGCGCGATCCAGGCAAGACCTTTTGCGCCGTTGGACGCCGCGAACTCGGTCAGCTCATCGATCCGGCTTCTGGAAAACGTGCCGCATCCGGGGGCCGCTATGCCGCGGACCGCCCCGCCGTTCTTAACGGTATTCGCAAAGACCTTAAAATCGGCCTTCTCAACGATATCGCTGATATCTTCGATTTCCATACCGTACCGCAAGTCGGGTTTGTCGCAGCCGTATCTGTGAATGGCCTCGTCGTATGTCATGCGCTGTATCGGCGTTGGGATTTTTACATCTGCGATCTCAAAGACGTCGCGAACCATGCCCTCGACAAGCTCCAGTATGCCTTCTTCGGTCATGAAGGACATCTCCATGTCGATCTGCGTGTGTTCGAGCTGCCTGTCGGCCCGTAAGTCCTCGTCTCTGAAGGCGCGGGCAAGCTGGTAGTATCGCTCGAAACCTGCCACCATCAAGACCTGTTTGAAGAGCTGAGGCGATTGCGGCAGCGCATAGAAATGATGCGGCTGCAACCTGCTGGGGACGAGAAAGTCCCTTGCCCCTTCCGGCGTGCTCTTGGTGAGCATGGGCGTTTCGATTTCGATAAAACCGTTATTGTTTAAGTAATCGCGGACACGCGTTACAACCTTGTGCCTTGTCATAAGGTTGTGCTGCATATCAGCACGGCGAAGGTCTAAGTAGCGATATTTAAGCCTCAAGACCTCATCGACCGATGTGCCATCGATCTCGAACGGCGGCGTCTTAGACTTATTGAGGATCTTGATATTGTAAGCCTCTACTTCTACCTCGCCGGTTGGGAGGTTGGGGTTTATCGTTCCCGCCGGACGTTCTTTAACGCGGCCCGTTATATACAAGACATATTCGCTACGTATCGTATGAGCGGTCTCAAACGCCGCGTGTTGCGTAGGGTCGACGACAACCTGAACGATACCGCTCCTGTCTCTCAAATCAAGGAACACAAGGCCGCCGTGGTCACGTCGTGTGTGCACCCATCCGGTAAGGATGACCTCATCGCCAAGGTTATTTTTTGTTACTGTTCCGCATGTGTTGGTCCGCATAGCGAACCGTGCCAATTCGTCCATTCAAATCGCTCCAGTATTATATAATATATGCTCCAGATGTCATTCCGAAGCGTTGTGAAGAATCTAAAGACCACTCACAGAC
>NZ_PFNG01000170.1:2257-2399 GCF_002791875.1 Candidatus Aquicultor secundus
AGCGAAGAATCTAGAGACCACCCACAGACTGCTGTTGCCTGTCATTCTGAGCGAAGCGAAGAATCTAGAGACCACCCACAGACTGCTGCCACTGAGTATGTCTAAGCTTTAATCTACTTAACTAAGAAGTCTTCACTCTAAC
>NZ_PFNG01000215.1:0-10064 GCF_002791875.1 Candidatus Aquicultor secundus
CTCAGAATGACACAATAATTATGGTGTTCTGGCACTAGTGCAAGAAGAGGAGACCGGAAATAGATTACAGGGATATATCAAGAAAAGTTATTATATATAGCGATGGCGCGGCCCGGGGTAATCCTGGGCCTGCCGGCGCAGGGGCGCAGATAAAGAACGTTAAGGGAGACGTACTGGCGGAGGTTTCCGAGTACCTCGGCGAGACAACGAACAACGTCGCCGAATACAGGGCGCTTATCCTTGCGCTCGAACAGGCGGTTCACTACAAACCCTTTAGAATCGAAATACGCGCCGATAGCGAGCTAATGGTCAAGCAGCTTAACGGCGAGTACAAGGTTAAGAACATGGGGCTTAAGCCCCTGTATGATAGGGTTAAACAGCTTTTGGCCGGGTGCACCAGCGTTGAGATCAAGCACATATACCGCAGCGAGAACTCCGCTGCCGATGAGCTTGCCAATAAAGCGATTGATGAGTTTGAAAACAGAGAAGAACCGCAACAACAATTACCGCAGAAACAGCCGAACGATATGCCGGAGCAGGGAAATCTGTTTTAAGGGCCGGCGATTATATAATAAATCCAAATAAATTTAGCGTAATCTTCACAACTTCTTCACATCTTTTATAGCATTTTATGGTAAATTAATAATATCTAGCTAATTATGGCTTTATGAGAGGAGCAAAGATGGACTTAAAAAAGAAGCTATTAATCGGGTTTCTTGTAGTGGGCGTCGCATTAACCGCTGTTGCGGGGATATCGTTCGCAGCAAGTGGCGCCAAGGCAGATGGCGCTCGGCGCGCTTTTGCCAGCGGGTGTTGTGGAGTCTTCGATAGCCTTAGCGAGACGCTTGGATTGAAACCGGACCAGGTTATCGAGAAACGCAACAACGGGGAAAGCCTGGCCGATATGGCTAAAGAGCAAAACGTGTCGCAAGAGGCGATTATGAATGCGATTCTTAAAGATAGGAAGAAAATCCTTGACCAGCGGGTAAAAGCAGGACAGATTACCGCCGGTGAGGAAGCCGCTCTTCTTGAAAGAATGGAAACCAGGATTAGATTAGGAATGAACCATAAGGCCGGCGGCCCGGGGCTTTGCGTGCGCGGTGCCAGCAAACCGGATCAGCACGGACCGCGCTCAGGAGTATGTGCTCCGGGCGCAGGTTGCGGCAATAATTGCAACGGAGGCGCGACGGGTGGAACAGGCATCAACGCTACGGTACAGGGTCCATATTAAAACTATCGTTAGTTCGGGATAAAGCAGGATCGGCTATTGAAGCCGCAAGTAAACGAATAGAGCAAGATATGCTACTGTTAAGTGGAGGTCGGACGTAAGATTCCGGCCTCCACTTTTTTGTCTGATTTGTTCTGCATGCAATCTGGTAGCGAGAGGGTAAGTATAAGCAAAAAGAAAAGGCCGCAAAACTTCGGCCTACTAAAAAGCAAAAATAAAGAACCCCAAGAAACCTTCCTGAGCCACTCTCTACTCACGATTTCCCGTTTCGTTTCTCTCGGCGACACCTATACATTTTGGCCTTACGGCCACCCTCCATAGTGTCTACCTTGAAGCCGCTCCCGGTACGTCGGTTTCCCGAGTGTCCTCGCGTCCAGCCCCTTGGGGTCTACTCCTAATCTATCAAAAATCACCAGCGGTGTCAACATATTTTATAAAATAATCCAAGAAATTATTTTGGGGTATTGGCGGTTTTGTCCCCGTCTCTTGTTCGTCAAATGATTACCAAAACAGCAGGGGCAAATTGCAACTTTAGCTACGTAAACGCTATAATTCACTTTAGTGAATCGAAAGGTGGCTATTATACGTGGCATTTGATGATCTCAGGGATTTTATCAAGTTTCTTGAATCAAAAGGCGAGCTCAAGCGGGTCAAGGCCGAGGTCGACCCGGTTCTGGAAGTTACCGAGATTACCGACAGGGTGAGCAAGAGCTACGGGCCCGCCCTGCTTTTTGAAAACCCAAAGGGTTCGAAGATGCCCATACTCATGAATGCCTTCGGTTCGTATGAGCGTATGAGCTGGGCTCTTGGCGCAAATAATCTGGATGAGATTCCGCAGAACCTTGCAGGGCTTCTCCCCGATGGCGAGCCGAGCACCTTTTGGCAAAAACTCGGCACGTTGATGAAGCTTAAGAACATCGCCGACTATAAACCCAGGGAAGTCAAGAACGCCCCGTGTCAGGAAGTAGTCCTGGCGGATGATTTTTCTCTTGAGGATATCCCGGTCTTAAAGTGCTGGCCGCAGGATGGGGGAAAGTTCATCACGCTCCCCCTGGTTATTACTAAAGACCCGGAAAGCGGAAGGCAAAATCTCGGGATGTACCGGATGCAGGTCTATGATGCGAAAACCACCGGCATGCACTGGCACGCACACCACGACGGGGCGCATAACTACCGTAAGCACCAGGAGAAAAGCCGGCCGATTGAGGTTGCCGTGGCGCTTGGCGGGGACCCGGCCACGATTTACTCCGCAACCGCGCCGCTTCCGCCAAATGTCGAGGAGCTGTTCTTCGCGGGGATGATCCGTAAGCAGGCGGTAGATGTCGTAAAAGCAAAAACGGTCGATCTAATGGTACCGGCAAACGCGGAGATAATCCTCGAAGGGTATGTTGACCCCGAGGAGACGAGGCGGGAAGGCCCGTTCGGCGACCATACCGGATATTACTCGTTGGCCGATTACTATCCCGTCTTTCACATCAAGTGCATCACCATGCGCAAGAACCCCATCTATCCTGCTACGATTGTCGGCAAACCTCCGATGGAGGACTGTTATATGGGTAAAGCCACCGAGCGGATATTTTTGCCGGTTTTAAAGACCGCACTGCCCGAGATAGAGGACTTGAACCTCCCGCTGGAAGGAGTTTTCCACAATTGCGCAATCGTTTCGATAAAGAAAAGCTACCCGGCGCACGCGTATAAGGTAATGAGCGCGCTATGGGGTTTGGGGCAGATGATGTTTACCAAAATGATAATTGTCGTCGACCACACCGTTGACGCCCAAAATATGTCGGAAGTCCTTTGGAAAGTATTTAACAACGTTGACCCCGCTCGTGATATTATGGTCGTTAAAGGCCCGCTTGACGCGCTCGACCACTCATCGAATACGCCGAAATACGGCTCGAAGATGGGGATCGATGCCACCAAGAAGTGGCCTGAGGAAGGGCATACCCGGGAATGGCCGGACGACATAGAGATGGATGAGGAGACAAAACGCCTCGTCGATAGTAAATGGAAGGAATTAGGCCTTGGGTAAGTTTAAAACCATCCTTGAAATGATCAAGTTCGAGCACACGATATTTGCGCTGCCCTTTGCGTACATGGGCATGATGCTTGCTGCAAACGGTCTGCCCAGCCTCAAACAAATCGTTTGGATTACGATTGCGATGGTTGGGGCGAGAAGTTTTTCGATGGCGATGAATCGCTACATCGATCGTGAAATCGATGCGCGCAACCCGCGCACGAAAGAGCGCGCAATTCCCGCAGGTAAGCTTACCTCACGGTACGTAATGGTCTTTAGCATGGTAAGCCTTGCGGTCTTTTTTATCGCCACATACCAGTTGGCCCCCCTTGCAAGGGTTGTCTGGCCCGCAGTTGTTTTTCCGCTCATTATCTACTCTTACACCAAGCGTTTTACCTGGTTAAATCATGTAGTTCTTGGTATCAGCCTCGGTCTTGCCCCTATCGGCGCCTGGATTGCGATAACAAATGGCTTGAGCTGGCCTGTTGTTATTCTTGGCGGTGCGGTTATGTTGTGGTCTGCCGGTTTTGACATTATCTATGCCTGCCAGGATATAGATGTCGATCACCAGGATGGGTTGCTCTCGATTCCCGCTGTTTTTGGGGTAAAACGGGCGCTGCTCGTTACCAGGATGTTCCATGTACTCACGGTTGGCCTGTTGTTTACGGTCGGCGTGACGTTTAAGATGGGTGCCATCTATTACTTTGGTGTGATGATAACGGCGCTGCTTTTGGCCTATGAGAACAGGCTAGTAAAGCCGAACGACCTCTCAAGGGTCAATATGGCGTTCTTCACAGTTAACGGGTTTATTAGCCTGCAGATATTCGCTTTTACCGGACTCGACTTTGCAGCCAGGTATCTGCTTAAGGGGCTGGGATAGCTTGGGCTCTAACCTTGAATACGTAGTTGCCATAACCGGCGCAAGCGGCGTGGTCTACGGCAAACGCCTTATACAAGAACTTCTCAGAAAAGACTTTAACGTCTCACTTATAATATCCAACCCCGGCAAATTGGTTATCACACATGAGCTGGGTTTTTCATTTAACGAAGACAATGCGGTCGCTGAGATGGCTGAATGGCTTGAAGCATCCAATGCTGCGGCCCGGCTGAGTTACTATCGAGACGATGATTTAATGGCCCCGATGTGCAGCGGCTCTCATTTTACAGGGGGCATGGTGATAATTCCGTGCACGATGGCGACGCTGGGGGCGATTGCCGGCGGCCTCTCATCGAGCCTGATCGAGCGCTCTGCGGACGTGGCTTTAAAAGAGTCAAGGCGCCTTGTAATTGTCCCGAGAGAAACGCCGTTTAACCGGATTCATCTGAAAAATCTTCTTGAAGCTGAGGGGGCCGGTGCTAAAATAGTGCCCGCAATGCCGGCTTTTTATAATAATCCAAAAACGATAGAGGATTTGGTCGACTTTGTTGTGGGAAAAGTCCTCGATCAATTAGGGGTTGAACATACGCTCTTTGAGCGCTGGCAGGGTGAATAAGATAGTGGAGGTATCAAATGGCAACAGTTACTAGCATCGATATGAAGCAGATAGAGGAGAAGGTTATGTCGGGCGGGCGACTTTCTAGGGAGGATGGCATCGCGCTTTACGGGATAAACGACATCCTGTTTTTGGGTGCCTTGGCCCGGTACGTTAAGGAGAAAAAGAGCGGAAACCACGCATATTTTAACGTAAACCGTCATATAAACTTGACCAACGTGTGCGTAAATCAGTGCAAATTCTGCGCGTTTAAGGCTAAGGAAGGAGAACCGCACGCTTATACGATGACGCTCGAAGAGATCATGTCGCGTGCGCTTGAGGCCCCGAAGCTGGGGGCGACCGAGCTACATATCGTGAGCGGCTGCCACCCCGACCTTCCGTTTGATTATTACCTTGAGGCGATAAGCGAGTGCAAGAAGGCCCTGCCCGACATACATATCCAGGCTTTTACTGCAGTCGAGATCGATTATTTTGCAAAGATATCCGGGTTGACCGCAAGAGGCGTACTCGAGAAATTAAAGGAGGCGGGCTTAGGGTCGATGCCGGGCGGCGGCGCTGAAATATTCAGCGGTCGTGTACGCGGGCTTACTTGCGAGAACAAGGCAAGCGGCGATCGCTGGCTTGAAGTTATGGGCTTGGCCCATGAGCTGGGTTTACGCTCCAATGCGACCATGCTTTACGGCCATGTCGAGACCTACGAGGAGCGCATCGACCACATGATAAAGCTACGCGAGCACCAGGACAAAACCGGCGGCTTCCAGAGCTTTATCCCGCTCGCGTTTCATCCCGATAATACCGATCTTGCCGGCATAAAGAGAACGACGGCGTTCGATGATATAAAAACGATCGCCATTTCCCGGTTGATGCTCGATAACTTCGACCATGTAAAAGCGTTTTGGATTATGCTCGGGTTGAAAATCGCCCAGCTCGCACTCGACTTTGGCGCCGACGACCTGGACGGCACGGTCGTTGAGGAGAAGATAACGCACATGGCCGGAGCGCAAACGGATGAGTCAATCGAAAAAGAAGAGCTTATCCGCCTTATAAAAGACACGGGGCGCACCCCTGTCGAAAGAGACACTCTCTACAACATCATTAGGGTGTACGAGTAACAGAGTATTTGCGGTTGTTTAAGATTATCTAAGATGATTTAAGATTCTAAGTGATTTACAAGATTAAAACGAATAATTGGGAGGAATCTAATTGTTTAGGCCGAAAGTCGGTCATATACAGTTTATAAATTGCCTGCCTCTTTACTACGGCCTGGTGCACAATAATGTTCTTCTTGATGTGGAGTTGATCAAAGGGACACCGACCGAACTGAATAAAATGCTCCTCGAGGGCAAGCTCGATATAAGCCCGATCTCTTCGATCGAGTATTGTCGCAACTATAAAGACCTGATGCTGTTACCGAACTTGGCCGTGGCGGCGGACGGTGAGGTTAAGAGCATCCTTTTTGTGAGTAAAGTGCCGCTTGAGGAGATGGACGGGCGCATGGTAGCGTTGACCAGCTCTTCAGCGACGTCACAGGCGCTTACTCGGATCATTTTGCGAGATAAATACAAGGTGTCACCCAAATATTTCGTCTGCCCGCCCGACCTTCCTCAGATGATGATGGAGGCGGATGGGGCGCTTCTAATCGGAGATGATGCGCTTCGCGTTTTATATAACCCCCCAAAAGACCTTTACCTCTATGACCTTGGGGTAGAGTGGAAAGAGATGACGGGGAGGCGTATGGTGTTTGCGGTTTGGGCAGCTCGAAGGCTTTTTGCAGCCGAGAATCCCGAACTGGTTGCCGAGGTGCACCGGGCGTTTATGAAATCAATGGAATACAGCATCGACAAAGTGGATGAAATAGCGAAGGCCGCCTCGAGGTGGGAGTCGTTTGATTACGACTTTATGAAGGCCTATTTCGGCAGTCTCAGGTTTGATCTTGATTTGGCCTACCAGCAGGACATGCTTGCGTATGCGACGAGGGCGTATGAACTCGGCTTCATCCAGGAAATCCCGAAGCTGGAGTTCGTGGAGGTTTAATAGAACTACATGGATAACAACTTAAAGCAGAGCTTAAATCAGAACTTAAATCAATATGAAATATTGGGCGAAGTGGCGGATGGACGGCGTCTAACGGATGAGGAAGCGGTGTTTCTTCTTAAAGAGGGAGACCTGCTGGCTATCGGCGCCGCCTCCGATACTGTGCGCAGAAGACGCTTTCCCGACACGGCTACCTTTATCATCGACCGCAATATCAACTATACCAATATTTGCACCAGCAAGTGCCGCTTTTGCGCTTTCTACCGCGATAAAGAAGACCCTGAGGCATACCTCTTGAGCAACGACCAGATATTTAAAAAGATCGAGGAGACCCTAACCCTTGAAGGAACCCAGATTATGTTGCAGGGCGGGCTGCACCCCGATTTGAAAATCGACTATTACGAGGACCTTCTGCGTAACATCAAAGAGCGTTACCCGATTACGATCCATTCATTTGGCGCCCCAGAGGTGGCCTATATCGCCCAGATTTCAGATGTAACCGTTGATGAAGCGCTCAGGCGTTTGCATGAAGCCGGTTTGGATTCGCTTCCCGGGGCGGGTGCCGAGATCCTGGTCGACCATTATCGCCAGGCGGTCAGCCCCAATAAAATATCCGCCGAGCGCTGGCTTGAAGTAATGGAGCAGGCGCATAACCTTGGGATCGAGAGCACGGCGACGATGATGATGGGCGGCCCGGATAGCATCGAGGACCGGGTCGAGCACATGAGTAAGGTCAGGCGGCTACAAGATAAAACGGGCGGCTTCAGGGCGTTCATCTCATGGGTTTACCAGCCCGGATACACCGAACTCGGTGGCAAAATAGTGTCAACGAGGGCTTATCTTAAGACGCTTGCAGTATCAAGGCTTTTTTTCGATAACGTCGACCACATCCAGGGCTCGTGGGTAACCCAGGGCAAAGAGATCGGGCAATTGACGTTGTCGTTTGGCGCCGATGACCTGGGGAGCATTATGATAGAGGAAAACGTCGTTCGGGCAACCGGCATCGCCTATGCGATGTCCAAGGATGAGATGGTGCGCATAATACAGGCGACCGGCAAGCGTGCCGCCAGGAGAAATACCGTGTATGAGGTTATTGAGAGATTTTAGGGAATTGCGAATTGCGAATTGGGAATTGCGAGAGTGGGATTATTCGAGTTTTGAGGTATGAATAAATGGCTGATAGAATACCAACCGCCGGCTATGCGATTATTGGCGGGTCGAGTACATTTTCAATACGGTTTCCGGAGGAGTTGGATGAGGCCGATGTGGAAGTCGTCGAAGATGGCTTACGCTTTGAGACGCCGTACGGCGAAAGCCCCCCGTTTAAGCTCTTCAAAGTGGGCGACAGACGAGTTCTGGCTTGCAGGATGCACGGTTGGCGCTCGGGTGTGACGAGGGCCGATGCCTCACGGCAGGTGTTCTGGGTATTTAGAGAAGCGGGTGTGAAAAACATCCTTGCCGAGGGCGGCGTTGGGGCGGTAAACCACCTGCTAAACCCGCGAGACATCGTTGTCCCGACCGATTATATCGATAATTCCATGCGCAAAGATGTGAGCCTGGGGTCGGATTATTTGCTTGTTATGAGAAAGGCCGTCTGCCCGGATTTGCATAACAACCTGCTTAAGGCATCTCGTGAGTTTGCGATTTCACGGGTGTTTGAGCGGGGGATTTATGCGGTGACGGACGGTCGCCACTTTGAAAGCCCCGCTGAAGTTGCGGTATTAAAGCAATGGGGTGCGGATGTCGTCGGGCAAAGCATGTGCCCGGAAATCTATCTCGCTCGGGAAATCGGCGCATGCTATGCCGGCGTTTACCTGGTAGTAAATTATGCGGAGGGAATAGTTCAAGGTTGGTCGCACGATGAGCTTTCCGAGATATTTTACGGCGAGTCTGAGGCCATCGGTAAAATCCTGATCGATGCGCTCCGCACTACTGCAGATAGAGCAACCTGCGAATGCACGCAGTTGCGCAAGCCGACCCTTCTTAAAGAGGAACCGCGTACATGATTTATGCGGCCGATATAATCCTACCTATTTCAAATCCCCCAATTGCCAACGGAGCGGTTCTTGTAACCGATGGTCGTATTAATGCCGTTGGCGTGAAAGACGAGCTTCTGGCCGCTAATCCCGGTGAAGAGGTCACCGAATTCGCTGATGCTATTCTTATGCCCGGATTGGTCAACCTTCACGGGCATCTTGAGTGCTCGTCGTTTGATTTTCTCGCCAAGCCAACGCCTTTTTCCGAATGGGTCGGCACCATCATACAGGCCGGCCTTAAGATGCAACGGGATGACTGGTTGTCGGCATCTCGCGCCGGCGTTAAAAAGTACTTCGTGTCGGGCATTACATGCACTGCCGATATCACGAGATCGGGCGTCGGACTTCAGGCGGTCGCGGAGGCGGGGATGCCGGCGCTCGTGTATCTGGAAGCCGTCGGTATCGACGACCGCAACCTTACCGATGCCGTAGTCGATTTGCTGGAGAGAGTTAAAAGCGCTCAAAGCATCCTTGGGGTAGGCGATATCAAGGTGGGTCTCTCGCCGCACTCGGTATACTCTCTCTCGAAGTCGGCGCTTAAAGTCTGTAACGATATTTCCCTTGAATATGGGCTTCCCTTAAGTATCCATCTTACCGAGACTCAAGCCGAAGTGGAGCTTATTTGCAGCGGAACGGGTTCTCTTGCATCCACAATCGGCAAAAAGATGCGGCTTGAAGTTATCAAACAGGGAGGTACGGGCAAAACACCGGCGTACTACCTGAATGATCTCGGCTTAGTGAGAGACTCGCTTATTGCGGCACATGGCGTGTGGCTTAGCGACCGGGATATCGCGCTCTTACAAGAGAAAGGTTCTGCGGTTGCAGTCTGCCCGACGTCAAACGAGCTTCTTGGGTCCGGGGAGGCGCCGATCAAGCAATTCATCGAACACGGCCTGGAGTTTGGCCTTGGTACCGATAGTCCAGCAAGCAACCCCGACATGGACCTCTTTGTCGAGGCGCGAAAAGCTCGCGCAATCCTAGAGAAGCAGCTTGGTCAAGCAAAACCCCAATCGGAGGTATCGGCAGCTTTATCCCCAAAAAGATTGATTGAGATGATGACCCTGGGTGCCGCGCGCATACTCGGCTTTGCAGACGACCTCGGGAGTATCGACCCCGGTAAGCGGGCGGATTTTATTATTCTGAACCATCAAGACACCGCTTCCGACCCTTACGATTACCTGATTGAAACAGCATCGAAGTCCCTCATATCCCAAACTATCCTTAGCGGGAACATAGTCTATAACCGCTAATTGCTT
>NZ_PFNG01000192.1:0-2208 GCF_002791875.1 Candidatus Aquicultor secundus
CGAGCAAGATCCCGGAACACATGAATGGAAGTATACGCTGAACGTCTCGGATGGAACATGGCGAATCGGCTACTTTGTAAACGGCGATACCGGCTACATCGGCCGCCCGCCGATGGATGCCGATAGCGCAATTAACGTTGCCGGAAATGTCACTAAAGACATAACGCTTTACAAGGCATCGGCGGTAATCACCGGACAGGTAAAGATGCCGGATGGAAGCGGTGTGCCGTATGCGTTCGTTGGCGCCGGGGAACCGGAAAGCGTTAACAGCAACGGGCGAAATGCGATGTTTGTACCGGGAACGACGGATAAGGATGGAAACTATACCCTTACAGTACCGGCGGGTACATATGAGGTACATGCCGGTATATCGCCGGAGAAGATGCGTACCGAGCAACTGACCCACCCAGTACCGGTTGAGGTCACCGTTGCAAACAACACCACAGCTACGGTTAATCTGCAGTTTGGAAGCGCCGACGCCACAATTACCGGCGTGGCCCGACTCAGCGGTGTCGGTAAGCCGGCGCTTATCTGGGCATGGTCTGACGGCGGCGGCTACTCAGAAGTCGACGCCACAGAAACCGGCACATTCAGCTTATCCGTAAAAGGCAACGACACCTGGCATGTTGGGGCGTCGTTTGAAAGCGATAGCGGCTTTAGCGTTGCTCCCGAGCAGGCGGTGTCACTAGATGCTTCAGGCACGGCAAATATTACGCTTGACCTGGCCAGCGTGGCGCAAACGGTTCAGGGCGTTTCGGTCACGTTCCCGGCAAACCAGATGAAGATCATCGATCTATCCGACGGTACAAAAATTCAGGTACCGGCGGGCGCTCTGGCCGTTGACGGCAACGTCACCGTGATTGCCAAGCCAAAGGCCGGCATGCGTAAACAGAAAGATGCTATACCGGTTGGCCTGGGCTATGAACTTACCGCCATGGATGCCAACGGGCAGGCTATCACCGACTTTAATGCAGGGGTAACGATTACGTTCCCGTATGACCCAAGCAGCCTGCCAAGCGGTGTTACCGAAAGCGATCTCGTCCCGGCCTATTGGGATGATCAAAGCGGTAGCTGGCAAAAAGTCGATTCAGCGGTTGTCGACACCGTTCACCACACAATCACGGTAACGGTAGCGCACTTCTCGCTGTGGGGAAATATCGCTAAGGCAACAGTAACGGCAGCCGATATCCCCGGTGCCCCTAGCGGCAGCTCGCAGGACGCTCAGGCTCCGGCAGCTCCGCTTGGCTTTACCGCCAAATATGAAAACAGCCAGACAGCTCTATCTTGGAGCGCTAATACCGAGGCGGATCTGGCAGGGTATAATCTCTACCGTGGTCTTACCTCAGACGTGTCAAAGGCAACCAAGATTGCCGGCCCTACCAAGGATACAACAAGCTATATCGATACCAGCATAGCTGCGCAAACCACGTATTATTACTGGCTGTCAGCCTATAATGCGAGCAGCAAGGAGGGCGCAAAGACCGGTCCGGTAGTTGCAGGACCGGGAAAGAAGATGGTCTCATTTAAAGACGTACTCTCATCGCATTGGGCGCAAAGCTATATCTCGAAACTTGTAGAGAAAGAGATAATCAAGGGATATCAGGATGGATCATTCCGCCCTGAGGCATCCGTCACAAGAGCCGAGTTTGCAAAGATGATCTGCCTGGCTATGGGCTGGCAGCTTGAAAGCCCGGCCACATCATCGTTTAGCGATGTCCCACAGGGCAACTGGGCGCGCCAGTATATTGAAACCGCCAAGGCTAAAGGTATTCTTGGTGGCTACGAAAACGGCACGTTCGCGCCCGGCAGAAAGATCACACGGGCTGAGATCGCAAAGATATTGGCCAAAGCACTAAACCTTGCTTCCGGCACGAGTTCGATGAAAGATATCAGCTCTCACTGGGCAAAAGACTACATCGGCGCATGCGTAAAAGCCGGAATTGTTGGCGGCTACGCCAACGGTAACTTCAAACCAAACAACAGCGCAACCCGGGCCGAAGCGGCCAAGATGATCTCGGCAGTTCTTAAAGACTAATAGCAATCTTGCTATAAACGAGCATAAACGAGGGGGCCCTTTGTGGCCCCCTCGCTTGGTTTAAGAGTCTGGAGCCTAGTCAGTGCTTCTACCAGGCGGCAGGTTTCAAGTCTTTTTGACGGATTCGTTTGAGTTATGATGATTTCAAATAAAACCCGTAAGAATATTTAGAA
>NZ_PFNG01000256.1:0-2845 GCF_002791875.1 Candidatus Aquicultor secundus
CCCCGGTTCCCAAAACCGGTGCTCTAACCAAACTGAGCCACACCCCGAGGTAGATATTCATCTCAATCGCGGCAAATGCGCCAGATGGTATTTTATCATAAATTGCGGTAACGTGCAGTACCTACTTATTTGATATGCAGGTTTTCTGCAATCTTCTCTTTCAGTTTTTTGAAAGCCTTGGCGCGGTGACTGATCTTGTTTTTCTCGCTGAGCGGTATCTCGGCGACCGTGCGGGTTTCGCCTTCAGGGATAAAGATCGGGTCGTAACCAAAGCCGCGCTCGCCATGCGGTTCAAAGCCGATGTGCCCTTCAAAGGTGCCATCGGTTGAGGTTATCCAACCATCCGGGGTCATAAGAACGGCAACGCAGCGAAAACGCGCGGTGCGTTGCGGCTCCGGGACATCATGCAGCTCACGCAGCAGCTTGGCGTTGTTTTTATCGGCGTTTCCCTCTTCACCGGCATAGCGGGCGGAGTACACGCCGGGTTTGCCGCCCAACGCATCGACCTCAAGGCCCGAGTCATCGGCAACCGCAGGTTTTCCAAATGCATCAACGAGAGCGCGTGCTTTTATCAGGGCGTTATCATAAAAGGTCGAACCGATCTCCTCAACCTCCGGCCATTCCGGGAAATCCTTATAGGTGTAGACTTTTATATCGTTGGGATCAAGGATTTCAACGATTTCCCTGATCTTGCCTTCATTCTGGCTAGCTATGATGAGTTCCAACATTTGTCGATAGTTCCTCTCGTAAAATCCGCTGTTGCAGTTGGATAAGCTCCGATGTTCCCTTCGTAGCGAGGGCGATAAGCTCATCGAGTTCATCCCTCGTAAAAGGGTACTCCTCGGCTGTTCCCTGAACCTCGATAAACTTGCCTGAGCCGGTCATGACCACGTTCATATCGACCTGAGCGCGACAGTCTTCCTCGTAGCATAGGTCAAGCATGGGCACATTGTCGATAATTCCAACGCTTGTCGCCGCCACGAATTCAGAAAGCGGCAGCTCTGCTAGCTTGCCCTCCTTTACCAGCCACCTCAGCGCATCATAGAGCGCGATAAACGCGCCGGTAATCGAGGCGGTCCTTGTGCCGCCATCGGCCCGTATCACGTCGCAGTCGATCCAGATCGTCAGCTCATGAAGCGCCTTGAGATCGACCACGGAGCGCAGAGAGCGCCCGATAAGCCGTTGTATTTCATGCGTCCTGCCGCCAACTCTGCCCTGGCTGGCCTCGCGGTTCATTCGTATTGAAGTAGATCTCGGGAGCATACCGTACTCGGCGGTAATCCAGCCTTTACCCGACCCGCGCAGCCAGTTCGGGACCTTCTCCTCGACTGTGGCGGTGCATACTACCTTGGTGTTGCCCATCTCTATCAGAACCGACCCCTCGGCATGCGGAAGGAAATCCCTCTGGATTATAACCTCTCTCATCTGATCGGGCTTTCTGCCATCAACGCGTTGCATCAGTGTTGTTCTCCCCTCCAAGCAAAATCTGCATGTTATCTTCGGCCACAATAATCGGCCCATCGTAGAGCGGATAAATATCGATAACTTGAGCTCAAGCGCTACACCGAGCGCATTTATTACTACAGGCGCAAGAAAGCCTATTCAACCCTCTCTTTTAGCGGAAGGCTTACCCTTTCTACCGATTCAATCTGTTGGCCAAGGAATTTGGCGCCCAGCTTGCGAAACGTGTTCTCGTCCCCGCTCGATACAAGCTTAAACGCCGGCGTAAGTTCATCCTCGCGCAAACTATCCTTCCTGGTCAAAAACTCTTTTAGTTCGTGCGCGGTTTCCTCCGCCGAGCTGATGAGTTTTATGTCTTTGCCCACAACGCTCGAGATCGTCTCGGAGAGGAGCGGATAGTGTGTGCAGCCGAGAATCAGACTATCGATACCCGCACGCATTAAGGGCTCCAGATACCACTTTACGGCTTTCTCAACACGCGGGCCGGTCAACTCGTTTCTCTCAACGAAATCGGCCAGATCGGGGCATGCCAGCGGGTTCACCTTAACGCCCGCGTCGATGGATTTAATTGCGCCGGGGTACGACCCACTCGATATCGTCGCCTGCGTACCTATAACGCCGACACGCCTGCACCGCGTCGCCTGCACCGCTGCTCTCGCACCCGGCTCGATGACCCCGATGATCGGTATGTCGTAATACTGCTGCGCCATCTCAAGCGCAGCGGCCGATGCGCTATTACAGGCAATAACGATAAACTTTACATTGTTATAGAGAAGGTAATCTATAATTTCAAAGACGAATCCACGTATTTCAGAGGTGTTCCTCGGCCCGTAAGGAAACCTGGCGGTATCGCCAAAATAGATGATTTCCTCATTCGGTAGTTGCTTTGTTACCTCTTTCACGACGGTCAGGCCGCCCAGTCCGGAATCGAATATGCCGATGGGCCTATTATCCATGTATCCTCCAAGATGCGTTCGGTAGTTCAAATAAGCATGCCTCAATCTATCTAATTATAACGCTAACCTGAGAGAAGTAAACGCGTGAGTCGTACCCAAGCGCATTGGCGTAAACCTCAAAGTAGTGTATATCCACACAAGAACAAGGATAAGCAAAACCTTGAATAATTATTTGTATTATTTATAATATATATTGTTATATTTTATATGGGGGCAACGGCGCTGGGCGCTCCACGGGCTGCAAACCCGTCGGCTGGTCCTAGAAAGATCGGAGGAGGGTTCGAATCCCCCTTGCCCCCTCCATTACTCCACGGTTTTACTTTAGCTGGGCGGCGGCTAGGCAGCCTCGCCTTTTGATTTGTCCAGCAAAAACTTCGCCACCTGCTTGTCTGGCGTCAATTATTGAAAATTCCTTCAAGAGTGCTAGA
>NZ_PFNG01000256.1:2885-3141 GCF_002791875.1 Candidatus Aquicultor secundus
TGAGACCTACACAAATGGCCATCCTTAGCTCGGCAAATATAACCTATCGATGCCGAATTTGGTGAAAAGCCGGCTTCTTTAATAGCTTGATTCCATGTGCCGAAATGCTCTGCTACTGTGCTTGGGCTTAGCCATCCCTTCTTTGTAGTAAAATCAACCTGGATTGGTCTGCGCCCATACTCACAAACAAAACCTTTGATGGCATCCAATACCTTTTCTCTTGAGAACGCTCTACCCGTCGCTTCTCTGAAGCAAT
>NZ_PFNG01000256.1:3165-13020 GCF_002791875.1 Candidatus Aquicultor secundus
TTGGAACAGCCTGTTTTCGCCGCAGTTTGTTTCCAAAAGAGGCAGAGCAACTCCTTGAACAGAATTTTGCGCTGCCTCGTTTTAGCTCCCGTGCAGGAGCCGAAAAACTTCTCTTACAGTTTAGGCATGTGGTGTAATGAAAGGTTTGCATATTCAATATTATAACGAACATATGTTTGTATATCAAGCGGGATTTGTAAAAAAATAATAGCCACCTGAAAAGGCGGCTATTATCCATTATGTGGAGGCGGTGGGACAGCTACCCTAACGTTTCCGAAAGGACCGGACTATGTCTTCAACCGCAGAGTATTTATGCGGTTGCAAGGCGTATAGTAAGAGCCATAGATTACCGGTAATTTATGATACCGACAGGACTCCTACATAAGTCTCTACAGGGCACTTTTAAACTAAAAACCTAGTTTCTAGAGAGTACCCCTCGGCGTTGCCATACTCGTCAGAGTTTAGGTTTCACCGATGTAAGCCTTGTTTTCCATGTAGCGTTACCGCTACAGGCGACTCCATTTCTGAATCGAACCCACGTCCTAAAGCATCTCCACAGAAGCATCTACGAGCGTATCCTGCGCTTAAAGGTTCGCTTGCGGCGTCCCCACAGGCGGGGTAAGCCGGTTGCTAGCCCATGAAATTTTCCTTAAACCCTTATGGGTGTCCGGGTAAGGTAAGCCCACTGCAATGACGCCGCTCTAGAGTCGTGGGCGCACTCTAGTTTGGCGAGCTGCAATTAAGCAGCTAAAGCGTATTCGCTTGTATTGTTGACGTTTATATTTTCCAGATAGTTTTACGAGTTGTCTGAGCTCGGCTCGCTTCTCCTGCCGAAACAAAACCTCAGTCGAAACCTGTCGCCCCCATATGTAGATGTCAAAGTGCATTATTGCCGCGTGATATCAACTCGATTTTTTTGATGTAATGCGCGGTGGATTTGATATCCTGAAGAATAAGTATAGAGAATCCGGCGTCTCTTGTAAATGAGCATTCGCCTTTATGCGCGGCCCTGGGTGCGCTTGCTTACTAGCCTTTTTGACGTTCGCGCAGAGCGCGTTCTACCTCGCGTTTTGCAGTACGCTCGGCGATGTCTTTGCGCTTATCGAACAGTTGCTTGCCCTTGGCGAGACCGATCTCTATCTTGGCCCTACCGCGACCGTTAAAGTAGACCTTAAGAGGAACCAGGGTGTAACCCTTCTCCCTCGTCTTGCCGATTAGCCGCTGAATTTCTTTCTTATGCAGCAGTAGCTTGCGCGGCCTTTCGGGATCGGGTTGGGTGAATCTATCCGCATGGCTGTACGGGCTTACGTGCATGTTAAATACCCAAAGCTCGCTGTCCTCAACGCGTGCATAACTATCCCGCAGATTGAGCCTGCCGGCCCGAAGCGACTTCACTTCGGCCCCCTTAAGCTCGATCCCGGCTTCGTACTTCTCGTCTATGTAAAAATCATGAAATGCTTTTCTGTTTGTTGCTACAACCTTTTCCGTCCTCATAATATGACAATTATATCACGATTATGTGACGGCTATATCACGCTACACCGCTACAATATCGCCGACTAATCTCTACCCAACCAGGACAAAATCGATTCTGCGCTCGCCGATGACAACGTTGGTCACCTGGACCGTGACGGTTTGGCCGATCTGGAACATGCGCCCGGTCCGTTGCCCGATAAGGGTAAACGTGCTTTCATCATAGGTATAGTAGTCACCCTTAAGACCCCTGACATGGACGAGACCCTCGGCCGTATTTGGAAGCTGAACAAAGAACCCGTATCCGGAAACGCCGGTAATGGTTCCATCGAATACCTCCCCCACGTGCTCCTTCATGAGTTCGCAAAGCTTGACGTCAACAGATTGGCGCCCGGCGTCGTCGGCCTCGCGCTCCATAAAGGAGCTTTGCTCGCAGATGTCGTTGAGGTTATCGACCATGTTAACGATACCCGGCTCGGAGAGGTCCTGGTCGATCGTTGCCTTAACCAACCGGTGAACGATCAAGTCCGGATATCTCCTGATGGGTGATGTAAAGTGGGTATAGTGCTGGGACGCCAAGCCGAAATGGAGCGTGCTTGACGGCGTATAGACCGCGCGCTTCATAGCTCTCAGCAGCAGGTTGTTTATTAAAAGTTTTTCGGGTCGATCGTGGGCATACGATATAATTTGCTGGATGACCCGGGGGTGGGCGCCTTTTAGTTTGCGCACGGGGTAATGCAGGTTCTCGATAAGTTCCTCGATTTGCACCAGCGCCTCTTCGTTTGGCTTGTCGTGGACTCGATAGACCATAGGCGTATCTTGCCAGTACATAAAGCCGGCGACCGTCTCGTTGGTTACGATCATGGCTTCCTCGATTATCTTTGTCGCAGCGGTCCGCTCGCGGATGATGACGTCAACGGGCTTAAGGTTTTCATCTAAGATTACCTTTGGCTCAATCGTTTCGAAATCAAGGCTGCCCCGTTTAAGGCGCTTCTTCTCAAGAATATCGCTTAAGTCGCGCATATTTACCAGCAGGTCGCGTACATCGGGGTCGGGATAGTCTCCCGTCTTAAACGCGAGATCCACCTGCTCGTAGGTCAGGCGGAAGTCGCTGTTTATGACACCTCTGTGTATCTCAAAGTCGATAACCTCGCCCTGCTCGTCGATCACCATTTCCACAGAGAGGGTCAACCTGTCGACGTTGGGGTTGAGGCTGCAGATGTTGTTCGAGAGTTTATGCGGGAGCATCGGTAGAACCCTGTCGGCAAGATACACGCTGGTCGCCCGCGCAAACGCATCTTCGTCGAGCGGACTGCCGATATGGACGTAATGTGAAACATCGGCGATGTGGACACCCAGGTGAAAATGACCGCCACCTTCATCGCGATGTATACTTACCGCATCGTCGAAATCTTTGGCATCCAACCCATCTATGGTAACCGTAAACACATCGCGATAATCCTTGCGTGCGGCAACCTCCGAAGCGGCAACCTCCGAAGGGACCGCCTCGGCTTCCGCCATTGCCGCGCCGGAGAACTCGGTGCTTAAGTTGTGCTCCTTTACGATGACGTCGATCTCAATAGTCGGGGACGTCTCATCCCCGATTATCTCGGTCACCAACCCCCGGCCTTCCTTCTTGCCGTCGGGGTATTCAAAGATTTTTGCGACTACCATATCGCCGTCTTTTGCGCCCATGGCATCGTTTCTGTTAACCATGACCCGATAAAAGATGCGCTTATCGGATGGCACGATAAGACTTATCGTGCCATGTGCCTCATAGCGCCCCACAACGCGGTCGTTGGCCCGCTCGATGACCCGCACGATTTCGCCCTCGCTGCGCGGTCCCTGACGCGTGCGCTTGCGACTCACTTTTACCGCGACTTTGTCCTTGTGCATGGCCCCGTTCATTTTACTTCCCGGGACGAAGATATCCCCTATCGCGGTGCGCACAAACCCGTAGCCGGCTTTATTTGCCATGAGGTCGCCGATGACCATGTCGAGCTGGCCGGGTAAAGCATACTTTTCCCTCTTTGTCCTTACCACTTTGCCCTCGGATTCCAAAATATCGAGGGCCTTTTTTATCTCGAGCTTATCAATCCCGGGCAATTCCAAGAATTCCGCAAGACCGTCGATATCCTGGGGAACGTATCCCCTTTTACTCATCACCTTGATAATTTGCTTTGTTAACTGCATATCCATCGCTCCAAATCGCTCAACTTTACCCATCTCTATCTTAGTTCTATCTTGGTTTTGTTATTGTTTTACTCTATTCTACCAGTTATGTGGGTTAGTATTTACGTCTTCCCATATCTGTTATAATATGAGCAAATAACCTACAAAACCCTGGAGGTTTTATTTTATGCAAAATTTCAACCGTGAAACACTTGCTCCATGTATCGTTAACGAGGGTATCCTGATTAACAGGAAGGACATGTTGCGTGCCCTCGAGACGCTTGAGAGCGTGAAATACGCGTATATCGTCGATGGCAACGTAATTAGCCAAGGTGAGGGTGTTGTCGTTAAAATCTTTTCAAGCCCCGAGACCTCTACCCTGGTCGTTAACGGCTGCCTGTTTTTAAATATCCTTAGCTTTAATTATTTACATTTTTACATGCAAGATAACGGGTTAACCACAATAGAGCTTGTTGAAGACTCAAAAACATTGCAACTTATCCCTATCGAAGAGGATGCCCGCAGGATCAACAAGGTCAACCGTGAGATTTTCTCAACCGGCCGCTACGATGAGGAAGCCCCCGCCGAGCTCTTCGACGAAATGGACGACGATGACCGGTTTTAACTAGGATGCCAGTTTCAGTTTCCTTTTGCCTGAAATAACGTCATTCATTACTTCGATGGCTTTCTGCAGCTGGTTGTCCTTCGGGTTTTTATGATCGAACTTCACAACAACGTCCGGCTTGATTCCTTTTTTCTGGATCATGCGGCCCTTTGGCGTGAGGTACTTATCCGTTGTCAACAGGATAGTAGAACCATCCTCGAGCTTGATAACGGTCTGGACGCAAGCCTTGCCGAATGATGTTTCACCGACGATAACCGCGCGTCCGTAATCCTGCAGGGCGCCCGAGAGAATCTCCGATGCGCTCGCACTACCCTTATTTATAAGGACTACGATGGGCATCTTTGCATCGGCGCCGCCTTCCGCATTCTTGGAATCAATGTCGCCGTTTCTGTTCTGGATTTTAACAACCGGGCCTGATGGTATCCACAAACTTGCGGTCGATACCGCCTCGGTTAGAATTCCGCCCGGGTTATGCCTCAGGTCGAGGATGAGTCCCTTTACTCCCTGGGATTTCAAGCTGTTATAATGCTTTTTGATATCGGCGGTTGTCGACTCATTGAACTGGTAGAGCCTTATATAACCGATATTTCCATTAAGTTTCTTTTCTACAACGTTCGGGATGGTGATTTGCTCACGGGTGAGCTTAAATACCAGCAGGTCTTTTGCGCCCTCGCGTCGCATGGTAAGGGTTACCTGGGTGCCACGCTTGCCCCTGATTAGCTTTACGGCTTTATCTGAACCCATGTCTTTTGTCGACTGCTTGCCGATTTTAACGATGACATCGTTTAACTTTACGCCGGCCTTTTCGGCTGGTGCTCCCTCCATCGGCGCTACGACCAGGCCATTGCGGCTCTTATCTTCGCTAAGCATAAGACCGACGCCGTCAAAGTGCCCGCTCATCTCTTCTTCAAACGCAGAAGTGTGCTTCGCGTCAAGATAATGCGTGTAGGGGTCGTCAAGCGCTTTGAGCATACCCTCTACGGCGCCGTTTATAAGTTTGCGGTCGGAAACCGGCTCAACGTATGCGTGGTCGATAATCTGGAGAACTTCTTGGACTTTCTGGGCTGAGGGCAGCTCTTGCGCATACTTTTCCGCACGCTGTTGCTCTAAAACCTTACCTAGAAACATGCCCCCCGTAAAAGCAGAGAAAACAACTAAAACAAGCAGAACTAAACCGGCTACGACCAGGATTTTCCTATCCAAATGTTACACCTCATTTAAGCTATGGCTTCTGATTCAGTATAAGCAAAAATAGTGATTACTGCTATAGCTAATAGTAGATTTGTGAGGTTACCGTGTTACTTGCTTTCTTAGTACCAATTCATGGGGTTTTGCGGATCGCCGTTTTTTCGCACTTCAAAGTGCAGATGCGGCCCGGTTGAGAGGCCGGTTGAGCCGACCTTTGCAATAGTCTCGCCCTTGTTCACACTATCGCCCTCCGAAACCAGTATCTGTGAGAGGTGGCCGTAGAGCGTGCTTATTCCATCGCCGTGGCTTATAATAACCGTCTGCCCGTAGCCTTTTACCCATCCCGCCTGGATAACGGTACCATCCTGGGCGGCAACTACGCTCTGGCCGTAAGGAGCGCCGATATCAACACCGGTATGCATCCGCATGGTATGAAGAATCGGGTGCATCCGCATGCCGAACGGTGATGTCATAGAACCATCGGTAGGCCAAGCAAACCCCGATGATGAGCCGCCGGCCTCCGATGAAGTGTTACTTCCCCGCCCGCGGCCCAGGCTTTTCTCAAGCTGCCTGATCCTCGATGCCAAAGCCGAGGACTCATCCAAAAGCTGATCTTCAGCCAGCTCATAGGCAGACCGATTTGCTTTGATCTGGTTGAGCAGAGCTTGTTTTTTGTTGATCTCGTTCTGCAGGTTGTTTTTCTGCACAAGCTTGGCATTGGTCAACGCACGGTAATTTTGCTCGACACCCACCAGCTCGATGCGCTGCGAGTTTACGGCGGCTTTGTCTTGCTCTACTTGCTGCTTCTTCTCCTGGATCTCGGCTTTGGTTTGCTCGATACGCTTGACGATATCGATATCCTGCGCAACGATGTACTCGAGGAAACGCACACGGTTAAGCAGGCTCATAAAATCGCTGGAGTTGAGAATAACGTCGATGAAGCCCGCGTTGCCGCGCTTGTAAATATTCTGAATGCGGGCATTTAGCGTCCCCTTCTGGTCGGAAAGTTTCGCCTCGGTGAAATCAAGCTCCTGCTGGGTTCTTATTAACTGCCCCTGGAGGGCGGCCAACTGGCGTTCTGTCCCCGCACGCTTGAGACTTGCTTTTTGCAGCTCCGCATCAAGCCGATCGTATTCTTTCTGAACCGCCATAACAGTGCCATCGATCGACTCTATTTGCCCGACAAGTTGGACTTCCTGGTTTTTGGCTTGCTGAATCTTTTGCCTGGTCTGGCTAAGCGTGGATTTAACGGTACCGAGTTGGTTACGCTTGGTGGACAATTCCGAAGAGAAGGCAGAACTAACCAGGGAGCTTAGGGCGAGAACGACGATTAATGCTATTATTTTTTGCCGCAGCGTAGTGGTTAAGTTCATGGTTCTACCTTACACCTAGTTAACCATTGCCAGTATAACAAGTCAACCCAGAGCTAGCATCCTAAATATATCCGAAACAACCATACTTCAATCACTGCTTTATATCGGCGCAATAATATGCCGCTTTAAACCATATGCCGCTTTACATCGTATTTCATTAACTGTTGATTTAAACGTTCGTTAAACCCGCAAGAAACGCCGTAAGGCAAGGGCGCTCCCAGCCGCGCCGATCATGATGCCGGCGACGATCAGGCCAAATATGAGCTGGTAAAAGTCCTGTGAACTAAAACCTAGCGGTAGAAATTTCAGGACGTCTTTTATCTTATCGATGATACTAACCTGAATAAGGTAAAGCAGTATGATCGCTATAAGGGCACCGATCAGACCCTGTATGATTCCTTCAAACAAGAACGGCCACCTGATGAACCAATTCGACGCACCGACAAGGCGCATAATCGCTACCTCCTTGCGTCTTGCGTAAATCGCAAGACGAATAGCGTTCGATATTAAAACCAGCGATGCGAAAGCCAAAAGACCTGCAAAGCTCACGCCAAACCAGCGCGCCATCTTGGTGAACGCGAAGAGTTTCTCGACGGTTTTACGGTCGTGCCTGATTTCGTCAATCTCCGAGCGGCCTTTTAGTCTTGCAACTACATCTTCGGCCTTCTGAGGGTTCTTAAGGGATAATTCAAGGGATTCCGGAAGCGGGTTGCCTTCAATCATTTTAAGCATATCCGTATCTTTAAATTGTTGTTTGAGGCGCTCTAAGGCCTGTTCTTTTGATACATAGGTCACTTTCTTTACCTCGCCCCAGGACATGATCTCGGATTGCAGCGCCTCGACCGATTCCGCGGGAACGCCTTCGTTTAAAAAGACGACCACTTCAACTTTTTGCTCGGTCATCTTCATCCAGTTATTCACCGTAAAGGCGACCAGCATGAAAAAGCCGACAACAAGCAGAGACAGGGCCACTGTGGTGATGGCGGCCATATTTATAGCCCAGTTCTTCTTAAGGCTGTTAAATGATTCCTTCAAAAAATAGAAAGGACGATACGACATACCTGTTACCCCTTTATTTACTCCTCGTACCCATATACACCGCGCTGCTGGTCTCTGATCATGGTTCCTTCTTCAAGGGCGAGAACACGCTTCCTCATGCTGTCGACCATCTCACGGTCGTGCGTTGCGACCAGGATGGTTGTTCCCGTTCGGTTGATCTTGTTGAGCAGCGACATAATATCGCTTGAGTTACCCGGATCCAGGTTTCCGGTCGGCTCGTCGGCCAGGATAATCGCCGGACGATTTACAAACGCCCTGGCAATCGAGACCCTCTGCTGCTCGCCGCCGGACAACTCATCCGGGTAACTGCTTGCTTTGTCTTCGAGACCGACCAGCCGCAAAACCTCGGGCACCTGCGATTTGATCACGCGAATCGGCTTTCCTATTACCTCGAGTGCAAACGCAATGTTTTCCGCCGATGTCTTGTTTGGTAGAAGCTTGTAATCTTGAAAAACACACCCGATGTTTCTTCGCAGCTGAGAGACGCGCCAGCGGCGCATGTTTACGATATCGTGGTTGGCGACAAAAATCTCGCCCCTTGTCGGGACAAGTTCCCGCAGAAGCAAGCGTATGAATGTGGACTTACCGCAGCCTGATGGCCCGACCAGGAACACGAACTCGCCCCGGTCGATATCCACGTTGATGTCCTTTAATGCGGGACGTCGTGCTCCCTTATATACCATCGAAACGTTCTTCATTTTAATCACGGATTAATCACTCCCAAAATCGGTATCCTACTAGAAAGCCGGGCATAAATCAAAGGTTAACGGTAGTTCGCCTGTTGTCCGTGCAGGTATTACTTGCTGACGAGACCTTGTACCGCTTGGGAGATGTCTTCGCTGGTCAATCCATAATATTTGAGCAGCTCGGCGGGTTCGCCGGAGCGGCCAAATAAGTCCTTTATGCCCACGTTTGCCATCGGTACCGGATATGTATCGCTAAGGAGCTCTGCTACTGCGCTCCCCAGACCTCCAATAATACTATGTTCTTCTGCTACAACCACTTTTCCTGTTTTCTGTGCGGATTTTATTAAGGTTTCTTTATCAAGGGGCTTAATCGTTGAGACATTGATAACTTCCGCGCTGATCCCCTGCTGTTCAAGGGCCTCGGCGGCCTCAAGGCTGCTCGCGACCATAATGCCGGTCGCAAAGACGGATACATCGGTGCCTTCTTTGAGCATGACCGCCTGGCCGGGGACGAACTCGTACGACTCGTCAAACAACATGGGAACCGTAGCCCTACCGAGACGGATGAAAACCGGCCCATCGATTTGTGCGGCTTTTTTAATCGCCTTTTTTGCCTCGTAGAAATCAGCGGGAACAATCACCGTCATGCCGGGGATAACCCGCATGAGGGCGATGTCTTCTATCGTCTGATGCGAACCGCCGTCTGCGCCGACCGTTATGCCGGCGTGCGTCGGACATATTTTCACATTTAATTTAGGGTATGAGACCGTATTGCGAATTTGTTCAAAGGCGCGCCCCGTCGCAAACATGGCAAAAGAGCCCGTATAGCAAATCTTCCCGGTCGTGGCCAGGCCGGCCGCCATCGCCATCATATTCTGCTCGGCTACACCGCAATCAAAAAACCGCTCGGGAAATTCCTTCTTAAATTTCATGGTCGTGGTAGATTTGGCAAGGTCCGCCTCAAGCACAACCAGGTTTGAAAACTCATGCCCCAGCTCGACCAGGGCCTCACCGTACGCTTCGCGTGTTGCTCTTTTCTCCGACATTTTATTTCCTTTTTTAATAGCTAAGAAGCTCTCAGCATTCAGCTGTCAGCTAAAACCTTCTTCTATAGGTACGCTTTATCTAAGCTTAGACGCTTTTACTTCTAATAATGCTTACTGCTCTCTAGATTCTTCACTTCGCTATCGCTTCGTTCAGAATGACATCTAGCGGACCCTCATTCTAGACCCTGCTCTCTAGATTCTTCACTTCGCCCCTGCTCTCTAGATTCTTCACT
>NZ_PFNG01000256.1:13029-22058 GCF_002791875.1 Candidatus Aquicultor secundus
AGCTGACCCACGTTCTAGAACTTCTATCCCTACCCGAGCGGGCCCAGGGCTTCGATCTCGCAGATCGCCTTGTCAACCTGATCGGCGGACGGGGCCTTGCCATGGAAATCAACAACGCCCTCCATAAAGGAGACGCACTTGCCCTTCACCGTATTGGCGATGATCATCGTGGGTTTGCCTTTGATCGATCGCGCTTTTTCAAACGCGTCGATAAGCTGCTCAACGCTGTGCCCGTCGATTTCGATCGTGTGCCAGCCGAAGGCCGACCATTTTGCTGCGGCCGGTTGGATATCGACGATCTCGCTCACCAGGCCGTCAATCTGCATGTTGTTGTAATCGAGGATACCTACAAGATTGTCCAGCTTGTGCTGGGCGGCAAACATACTCGCCTCCCAGATGATGCCCTCCTGGGATTCCCCATCCCCGATAAGGGCATAGACCCTGGAATCCTTTTTATCGATCTTTACACCGAGCGCCATACCGACCGCGGCGGAAAATCCCATCCCCAACGAGCCGGTCGAGATCTCGACACCTCTCGTTTTGAGCATATCGGGATGCCCCTGCAGGTGGCTGTCGATCTTTCTGAGCGTCCATAAATCCTCAACCGGGAAATAGCCGCTCTCGGCAAGCGCCGCGTAAAGTACGGGCGCCGCGTGTCCCTTGCTTAAAACAAAACGGTCGCGATCAGACCAATGCGGATCCTCGGATCTATGCTTAAGCTCATGAAAATAGAGCGTTGCGACGATATCCGCAGCGGATAACGAACCCCCGGGGTGACCCGACTTGGCCAATCCGACCATTTTGACGATGTGACACCGTATAGTTCTGGCTTTCGCTTCAATAGACTCGACGAGAGCCTGCCTACCGGCTGAAGTAGTATTAGTGGTGGTCTGAGTGCCCAAAACTTCTCCTTTCGCACGGCGAACTGCTTAAAGCCTTCGCTAACAACTTCATGAACACCTAAAGACAATAATAAACGCCGCCTTCTCCACGCTGAGGCCCTCCTGCGCGTAGTCGATGACGCGGCCCATAACTATAACCGCTATCATTCCGCAGAGAGCCAGTTTCAGCCCAAACACAGTGGCTGCTATCAGCATAACAAAACCGTCAACAACTAAGAAGAGCTGACCCAGACCTAAATTACTATATTTTTGCGTTTTCAGTTCTCAGCAGTAACCACCATTTGATTATCTTGGACTAGAATCTTGGTTATTTTCATACCGAAGGGAAGGTTGTTGGCCGGTATATTGAGGGGTATTTCTCTCACCCAGTTTCGCGCGTCAACCGCACCCCACTTGCTGAGCTTGGTAAATTTCGCATCGATCGGCTCGATGACCAGGTAGTCTCCTTTAACCCTGGGTTTAAATATAACTTCGAGGCCGCCAATCATTTCGATATCCACCCTGGCGGTAATCCTGTCCGGTTTGAGACGTATCTTCCATCCGCTTAAATCGGGATAGGCGCTGCTAATATAATGGTTGATGTCGTCCTCGCCGAACACGATTCTGGCATTTGCCTTGCCGATCTTTGTAACCGCGACTTTTTTCTGGAGAACGGGAGCCTTGAGATCGAATTTAATGTCCCGCACAAAAATCGTAAGGCTTTTTGCCTTGAGCCCGTTGAACTCGCCTTTCGAGCACTCGACATACACCTGTTTCACTTTACCCGAGAGGAGCATCAGTGTGGTCGAGTCAACGCGTATATAAGCGCATTCGTTCAAATCATATTTGTGCTTAAGGGTATCGATAACCGCCGATTGGATGATAGTGTTCGCCAGGGACGGCACGATGATGGCCACAAGTATGCCCAGGACAATGATAATTGGTATTGCAATGGTTATAACCGGTATGCGTTTCATACAACCCCTAGCGCCGGGCCCTTCGTTGAGCCGGATATTCAAGCTGTTGTTATACGGCTCCATCCGCAGCTTCGAGCACCCGCTGCCGGTGATACGCAATGATGAAGTCGTCGATGTCGCCGTCGAGCACCGACTGCACATCGCCTTTTTCAAGGCCGGTTCGGTGGTCTTTGACGAGCTGGTACGGGTGCAAGACATAGGACTTGATTTGGCTGCCCCAGGCGATTTCTTTCTTTTGCTTATGGCGCTCGGTCTCTTCCCTCGCCCGCTCTTCCCGGATACGCTCGTAGAGCCGGGCTTTGAGGATTATCAACGCCGTCTCTTTGTTCTTCGACTGCGAGCGCTCGTTCTGGCACTGCGCCGCCACACCGGTCGGAATATGGGTGATGCGCACGGCCGAATCGGTCACGTTAACGTGCTGACCGCCGGCACCGGTCGACCTGAACGTTTCAATGCGTAAATCAGACGGCTCAATGGTTATCTCGATATCGGTGTCAACCTTTGGGATAACATCAACAGAGGCAAACGAGGTATGCCTCCTGCCGCCATAATCGAATGGGGATATCCGTACCAGCCGGTGTACCCCGCGCTCCGCCTGCAGAAACCCGTACGCGTACTTGCCTTCAACGGTAAACGTGACGGTTTTAATGCCCGCCTCCTCACCGGGGGCGAATTCGTTTATACCAACCTGGAAATCCTTGCTCTTAGCCCACTGGATAATCATGCGCATCAGCATCTCAGCCCAGTCCTGCGACTCTGTGCCGCCCGCTCCGGGATGAACGGTTACGATAGCGCTGCGGCTATCCATTGGGTCCGTAAACCAGCTTCGAAGCTCCAGGTCATCAACAAAGCGTTGTAGCTTTTTAAAAGCCCTTTTAATCTCGTTGCCAAGCGACTCGTCGTTTTCAGAAATCGCCAGCTCGTTCATGATCTCGAGGTCCTCGGATTCATCGTCCGCCCGCTCCCACGCCTGGATATCGTCCTTTAAGTCGCTTAAGGCGGACATCACCTTTTGGGCGGCATCCGGATCATCCCAGAAGCCCGGTTTGCTGGCTTCTTTTTCGAGCTTGCCTACCTCTTCTCTTTTACCGTCTATGTCAAAGATAACCCTTAATCTGCTTAATCTTTTCTTTCATTTCGTTAATCTCAATGCTGTAATCAGTAACCAATATATTTCCACCGCTATCTCTTCTCTTGAGCCCACTTTCTAGACCTTCACTAATTCATAATTCATAATTCGTAATTCCTATGCCGCGCCGCAGCACTTTTTATATTTTTTGCCGCTTCCGCACGGGCAGCGATCGTTTCGCCCTATCCGGTCTTTATCGTCCTTTACTTTTGGCTTCTTCGGCTCGCCACTCGAGCCGCCACTAGTAACCATAGCCTGCTGTTTCGGCTTGACGGGTTCATCCTTGACCACCTGGACATGGAACATATAGCGTAGGGTATCCTCTTTGATGCCCTCGATCATGGCCTGAAACATATCGTATGCTTCCGACTTGTACTCGACAAGCGGGTCTCTCTGGCCGATTGCCCTGAGGCCGATTCCCTCTTTCAGATAATCCATCTCGTAGAGGTGCTCCCTCCACTTGTTGTCGATTACCTCGAGCACGACCAGGCGCTCGATATCGCGCATCAGCTCTTCGCCAAACTCTGTTTCTCGCTCCCCATACTTGGCCTGTGCGGACTCGACAAGCTTGTCTATCAGTTCCTCTTGCGTTATCGAGGTTACCTCAAGCGCATCTTTACCCCACCCAAGCGGGAACACCTGGTTGACATATGAGAACAACCCGTCCCAATCCCATTCTTCGGGGTAGGTTGAGTCACTGGTGAACACCCCAACAACGGCCCTCATCACATTGTTAATCATATCGAGTATGCGCTCACGCACATCTTCGCCTTCGAGGACGCGCAGGCGTTCTTCGTAAATAACCTCGCGCTGCTTGTTCATGACATCGTCGTATTCGAGGACATGCTTACGTATGCCGAAGTTCTGCGCCTCGACCTGTTTCTGCGCCGTCTCGATGGATTTTGAGATCATGCCGTGCTCGATCGGCTGGTCGTCCGGCACGCCGAGGCGCTCCATGATGCCGCCGATACGCTCAGAGCCGAACAGTCTCATCAAATCATCCTCAAGCGACAGGTAAAACCGGCTTGATCCGGGATCTCCCTGACGACCCGAACGACCCCTGAGCTGGTTGTCGATTCGCCGTGACTCATGGCGTTCGGTAGCGGTTATATGAAGACCGCCCGCTTCACGTACCTCATCGGCTTCTTGCGGGTCTTGCGGATTACCGCCGAGGATGATGTCGACGCCTCGACCGGCCATGTTGGTCGCAATCGTTACCGCGCCCTTCCTACCGGCCTGGGCGATGATTTCGGCCTCCCGCTCGTGGTACTTGGCGTTCAGCACCTCATGCTTTATGCCGCGACGCTTGAGCATCTTGGAGAGCATCTCGCTCTTCTCAATCGAGACCGTACCTACAAGAACCGGCTGACCCCGTCCGTTACGCTCGACGATGTCTTCAATAACCGCCTTGAACTTGATATCTTCGGTTTTGTAGATGGAGTCCGGCATGTCATCCCTGATCATAGGCTGGTTCGTAGGAATGACTACGGTCGCCAGTTTATAGATATGCATGAACTCGTCCGCCTCGGTTGCGGCGGTACCGGTCATGCCTGCCAATTTATCGTACATGCGGAAATAGTTCTGCAGGGTAATCGTTGCAAGCGTCTGGTTTTCCTCGCGGATCTTGACGCCCTCCTTTGCCTCGATCGCCTGGTGCAGGCCTTCACTGTACCTTCTGCCGTCCATTAAACGTCCGGTAAATTCATCGACAATGATAACCTCACCGTCTTTGACGATGTAGTCGACATCCTTCTTGAAAAGCGCATGCGCCTTTAGCGCCTGCTGCAGATGGTTTACAAGCTGGCTGTTTACGTGGTCGTACATGTTATCGATGCCCAGAGCATCCTCTACTTTTGCCACGCCTTCCTCGGTGATAGACACGGTGCGGTGCTTCTCGTCGACCTCATAGTGCTCTGTCTTTTTGAGTTTGGGAACGATCCGCGCAAACGAGTAGTAGGTGTCGGCCGATTGCTCCGGCTGCCCTGAAATAATTAACGGCGTCCTTGCCTCATCGATCAAAATGCTGTCAACCTCGTCCACTATCGCATAGTGGTAACCGCGCTGGGTGCGCTCATCGACGCTGGTCGCCATGTTATCGCGCAGGTAGTCGAAGCCGAACTCGTTGTTCGTACCGTAGGTGATATCCGCATCGTAGGCTTGCTTTCTATGCACCGGATGCATCTCCGACTGGATGAGGCCGACTCTTAAGCCCAAAAACTCGTAGAGCTTGCCCATCCACTCGCTGTCGCGCCGGGCCAGGTAATCGTTGACGGTTACCACGTGTACACCCTTGCCTTCCAGGGCGTTTAGATACACCGGAAGCGTCGCCACAAGCGTCTTGCCTTCACCGGTCTTCATCTCGGCGATCTTGCCTTCATGAAGGATGAGCCCGCCCATGATCTGCACGTCGAAATGGCGCATCTTCAAGACACGCCTTGAGGCCTCGCGAACGACCGCAAACGCCTCGGGAAGAAGATCGTCCAGGATCTCCCCATCGGCAAACCGCTGCTTGAACTCGGCCGTTTTCGCGGTAAGCTCGGGGTCGCTTAGTCTCTCGACCTCCGGCTCGAATTCGTTGACCAGTGCGACTTTATCTTCAATCCGTTTTAACTTTTTGCCCTCTCCCATGCGCAATACGCGCTCAAGTAAGCTAAACATATATACAACTCCATATTACTGTCTGATATTTTTAAAAGTGATTTGGTCTTACGTCATAAAACACCAAACGTATTTTACCACTTTTAATGGGGATGGTCATGGGACATTTCCCACAACCATAATACAGCATTAAACCGGGCATTGCATCGGTATAAATGTTAAATAGTTAGCTCACGTACTCCATCAGCTTGCCCTGCTTGCGCAGTATAGTAATCAATGCCTGGACGACCTTTGGGTCAACATCGATTTGTTTCTTTTCTCTAGCCTAGTGTCTTAAGCTATCACCTCCTCTACGCCTCAGCCTGAAAAGCACAGGCTATACTCATCTCATAAGTGCGAAATATCATGTGATTCCAAGAGTTTTGTACAAAGTCACTGGATTTTTAAAAAAGCCCATTTACTCAGCAAAACCTTGCGTTCAAATACATAAAACACTTAGCGAATGAAGGTTACGGAAGCTTCGATGAGTTAGCTATATCAACTAGCTCTGTTACACTAAGATTCTGTCCCGTCAGAGAATATGTGACATTATTATCCCACCATGCGATACTACCTGGGTTCAGAATTTCATTGCCAAATATATCTTTTACTGTATTTGGCTCTGATCCACAGCCTGATTTCCCGTTCACCGTAATACTCGCGTACTTACCAGCCGACTGCCCGATTACTTGCGTAAAATGAGCTTGTTGTTCACTATCCGACGATGGATCCGGGTAGGCCGAGAGCACTAAATCATTCCCGAAAACTATTTTTACCGACCGAAGATTCTCGTCTGGGTTTTTTTCCACATAGGCCGCCTGAAACTGTCTATTTTTTGTGTCACTTGGCAGCGCAAATTTAAACTTCAATTTTGTCTGTGCCTTCTCTATGGAGTCAAACTTATCACCCCAAGCCTCATAGCTCTTGATTTTATCAGCCCAGCTGCTTGATTTTTGTTCGTATTTGCTTGGTATTTGTTCCGATACTACTTTATTTGCCCGGCTTGTTTTATCACTAGCCTGAAGATTAATCTTCAGTGCAAAAACCGAGATCAGCAGTATTGCAACCGACAATGAGCTAACAAATATAGTTACCCTACGTTTTTTCAAAGTCATGATCACCAATCCTTTATCCTGAGAGCATCTATTTAATTCTTCAACGAGTAAAGGTTATAATTCGTCGCTTTATAGCCGTGATAACCAGGGTCATGGTCTGGGCTGCTTGCAGCAGGGTTTTCGTATGGGCTGCTAAAGTATTGCCAAGTTGCCCCAGAAGTGTTCGCCAAACGTTGGCAGACACGCCAACGTGCATAATTTGAATCGTTCACGGTTGATCGTTCTGTTCCAACACTTGCTCTCCCTGATTTCATTATTGTGAAGAGCCAATTATATTTTTCCCAATCGATGCCGTCTCTTTTTGCATACGCCCTGAACCATGTATTATTAACACCATCTGACACTACTTTTAAGCCAAATTCTTGTCCTGCGGTTGGAGCACCTACATTAATAAACCTGTTATCTACAAGAACGCCGTAGTCTATGCAGTATACGAACCAATGTAAGCCTTGAACAGAATTCCACATCCAACCGAACTCCAAGTAATTATCAGGGTCTTTGTAGAGGTAAACCGAGTTTAAATGAATAGAAGCGGGCGCGTTTGAATCAACTAAAGAGTAACAAAAGCTCCCACGCTGTCCCGTAACGTTCTCATCAAAACCCACTGCGCCATAATCCAATGTTGCTAGAGCTGGTGCAGACATTGCCAGCGAAATTGCAATTATTAGTAATAACCCTACTGTAAGCTTAAGCTTTGTACGTTTATGCTGCATCTTCTCACTCCTCATACCTACTGGTTGCAAAAACAATCAACCTCACCTGCTTTAAATAACCCATTACGCAATTTACTATGGCATGCCCCCCTGAAAAATTAAGCCGTGCGACCACCCCTTTTATGGAAACCTTTGAGGTAAAGGTAACCAGGAATAAAGACTTAGCGGCTTTGGTCAAGAACAGCTTTTGAACACAATATTTTGCGAGCTAATGTCTTGTATACATATCATTTGCTTGTTAATATGAACATTATAAAACTATTAAGATGTTAGCAAAAATAAGATCGTAATACAACCACTTATTTACACAATTATAGGAAACTAGTTTAGCCATGTTCTGGAATTTAGAGATAGGCTATCTTTTTGATTAACGGAAATGCGTCTGCGGTGGCAGATCACAGATTTTACAGGGAACATGTTCTTGGTTTTGCATCCTGAGCACTAGAAGACCAAATTTTCCGACCAAAAGGATGGTAGGTGAATTTAGCTCACGTACTCCATCAGCTTGCCCTGCTTGCGCAGTATGGTAATCAATGCCCGAACGACCTTTGGGTCAAACATTCCTTCAAATATGCAGAATGTCCATAACTATTTTCATTGCCTGTTCTACCGAAGTTCCGCAGTGAGTAGACAAACGCCGTTCCAATCAGGGCGTTATCCAGCAAGGATAGAAAGCGGCTAAAATGCGTGTAGTGCCTACGGGGTTATCTCGAAGAACTTTGGCGGCTCTTTGATCTTTAGGGCGGTAAAGATCTCCCGTTGTGCGGGCGTGGTCTCGGTTCGCTGCAGAACTTTGCCAGCTGGCCCTTTAAACTCACCAAGATGCATACGATTTAGTTCTGTTTTGATACATCGCCAGGTCTTTTTCGTCTCGACTTCTGCCACCCGAATACAAAGCAGTGCGAGGAAGCAGAGGGTGATATGAGCACGGATGCGCTCCTCTTTTCGGTGATACACGGGGCGAAGCTCAAGGGTGTGCTTTAAGTCTTTAAACCCTCGCTCGACTTCGAGCAGTTGTTTGTAGCCAAGGGCGACGTCTTCGGAAGAGAGCGTATCGTCTGAGGTTGAAAGCAGGAATTTGCCGTCAAGTCGCTCTTCTTTTCTTATCTTGGCTTTGTCGATTGCAAGGGTGCCGTCGGATTTTTGTTTGAGGTAGCGCCCCATGCTTTTGTTGCTGCGAAGACAACACGCCGCTTTTTTGTGCGGCGCCCCTTTGAGCTGTTTAATGCTGGCGAGCTCTGCCTCAAGGCGTGAAATGGTGTGCTCGCGCCCCTCTTTGTCTTTTTTAGCCTCAGCCGGGTTGTAGCAAAGGATATATCGCTTACGTCTCTCGCCATCGCCGACCACGATCTCTTTTACCTTGAGGTTGTCTTTTACCACCTGATAGCGCCCGGCTCTCGACAGTGCTTGTTCCGCTAACGGGCTGCCGGAGCGAAGTTTTTCTCCGGCGATGTAGCCGCCGCCTGCTCGTTGCATGTAGCGCAGGTTCTCCTCTTAAGGTAAAGCCTCTATCTACCACCATGACGACTCGGCCTAGCTTCCAGTCCCGAAGGTCATCCTTAATCCGCTCGACGAGG
>NZ_PFNG01000256.1:22088-22449 GCF_002791875.1 Candidatus Aquicultor secundus
CCGTATTTTCTGAAGTCGTCTTCATCCGCCTCGAAGTAGGTGGAGGTGGTGTCGAAAAAGAGCAGATCGACTTCTAAGTTAAGAAGATTGGCAACAGAGAAGAACACTTCTTTCTGGATCGCCTCGTCGGCGTCGAGCAAAAAGTCCATCGCCCGGTAGGCGTGGTCGTCGGTTACGTTTGATAGGTTCTTAATCACTACATCACCCTTCATCCAGGAGACGGCCAAGAGCTTGGAGGTGGGATTAATTGCTCGGTTGGCGACAAGGGCAAAGAGGGTACGCTCTACATCGGTTTCGAAATGCCTGGTTTTAAGAAGCTCTCCTATGGCTGATGCGATACCTAAGCGCTCCCAGATCGCAT
>NZ_PFNG01000256.1:22475-30469 GCF_002791875.1 Candidatus Aquicultor secundus
ACCGAGAGATGCTTTTTACCAACCTGGCGAGCGCGTCACGATCGAGCCGATCCTCTCGTCCGAAGGAGTAGACGACATTGGCCTGGGCCTGGCCTTTTTCGTTTCGCTCGTTGTGTGCAAGCTATAGATAGCGCACTACCGAGCCATCTTTGTTTTTCCGGGAGATCGTTCTCAAGTACATGCCTATATGCTACAACATCTAGTGCTTGATAGTACAGGTAATGATTACCAAACGTGTGCCTACGCTTTTTCGGCGTTTCCGGCACTCCTCAGGTCGCTGAGCTGCTATTATGGATTTTGGGTGGGGTAAAGATGCCTATTTACTGCGGAACTTCGGTTCTAGCTGATGAACGATAATTATAATTACCGCCCGAAGACGGTTAAAATTCCTGTTTTTAGTAAACCGCGCCGTCTAAGCTGATCTAAACGAACCGCGACTTACAACGAACTCTGTATTTAGTTACGAGACTAACGGGGACTTAGAAATTGAGATAAGGAGTTAACCGGAGAGTAAAATCCATTTGCAATCATACGATTTAATATACTATCTGCTTCTTTGCTATCAATAATCTCTTTCTTTATTGCTTTTATAAGGATGCCTACGGTTCCTGTAAGTTTTACACCAAGAAACGCCGCTTCCTTTCTTGCTATTTTATCATCACAGGCAAATACAAAGCCTCTTGTCTTGGCTATAGCGATACTTGATGCTTCACCAAAACCAAGCGATATTGAAAGTGTTTCAAAGAGGGTCTTTTCTTCTGTTGTATCTAACGGAATTTCCTTAATCCATCCGGCTTTTATAGCATCTCTTACTTTTAAAAGCCCATCATGACCTTTAAGAATTCCCTTGATATTCTCTGCAACAACAAAGCTTGTAACGTGCGCGGAGCCGGCATAAAATTTCTTGACGATATCAAGAGAGTCTGCCGTTGAAAAATTACTCAACACGCAGTTATCAAAAATAATATAAGGCGTTCGATCATGCATTTGCCGCATCCAAGTCTATATCTTCTAATTCCTGCGCCTTGAGACGAATACCTTTATCCTTCAAATATAGCCTTGTGGATACGACGTCGAGACCGAGAATTTCAGACAGCTTGCCGATGCTGATAAAACCTTCTTCATAGGCCTCGATCGCTATGAACTTTCGTTGTTCATGCCTATCCTTTTTTATGTATGTTTTATCAAGAGCTTCTCTTACAAGCTCGCCGAGAGTCCTTCCTTCTTTCTTTGCCTGAGTTTTTAGTTTTCTGTGCTGCTCGTCGGTGAGCATTATATTAGTCCGTTTCATATCCTCTCCTTATATGTGTAACAATATGTGTAAGAATATTTGTATGTAATGTATCATTTGAGCTAATATTCGTCAATCATTACGTCGCACAGGTCGCGACCTGGAGCGGGAGCATAGACACATGGCTTGACGTAGGCACTACACGCATTTTAGCTTCCTTCTGTCTTTGCTGGATAACGCCCTGTTTGGGGCGGCATTTGTCTGCTAACTGTCGAAGTTCGGCTAGACTTGTCTCGAGAATGCTAAATATGCAATCTTGCCGTCTCTGGCTTTAAGCCAAAGCCATTTTGTCTGCAAACCCTAAAGCTGATTCTAACGCCTGAAAACAAGTGCGGCCAGGCATATAATCACCTGGCCGCACTTGTTTTTCTCGTTTTTACAAAATTTTAAATCGAGCCCGGGGGGACATCAAATTCTTCGTAAGGGATATACCCGCCCGGCCATAAGAATTCTTAAGGCTCTTCGCCCGGTAAAAAATTAAATTCTTCGTAAGAGATTTTCCAGCAACCGGCCTCTTTTGCAAAGGAAAACCTGTAGTGAGCAGTGCCTTCAGGAGTAGATATTTTGCCGTCTGGTCCTTTGCCTCTTGCATAGGTTCTAATATCAGCCTCAGCTGTTGCCCTATCCCCATTTAAATTGATGATTAAATTGTCGAACTTCTTTATGCCTCCATCTAATTCTCTGAAGTTATCCGATTCCTGCCCTGATACAGCATTTTTGAGACATTCTATACGGCTTTTCTTAATTGCAGAATCAGATGTGTATATTTCATTGTATTTAGCGGTAATCTTATCAAACATCACCTGTTTAACATGCGCAGGTATTTTTCCTTTTGGGTCCGAACAATAGGGCTCAGGTAATATAGGCAATATATGGTCAGCAATAACAGACTCTTTTATTACTTTTTCAATTTCTGCCATATCTCTTGCGTTCTCTAAGCTTATAAAGCCAAGTAAGCCTGAGGCCGCTATGACTACTGCAATTATGCTTAGCACAATTTTTATTGCTTTAGGCTTGGTATGATTATTTGCCATTGGGGTAAACCTCCTTTAGTAGGGTCTTCTTGCATAAATAGTTGTTGTTGCCCTGTTAGGGTTATAAGGCCATAGGTGCCATATAGCCCGGTATCTATTGGTGGTATGCTGACACTGCAAATCTCCGTAATAGCCTGTGTTGCTAGGGTCAGTACCATATGCAGTAACTATACCACCGTGATCTTTACTTCCGTTGCTATCCCAATCATAGGCAAGCATATCGCCCCGAGTGATACTCGAATTTGAACCGTTGGTAGGAGCTTTCCAACTGCCGAGGTAATTAGAACTGCCTGCCCTTAAGAAATTATAGAAATAGCTTGCAACTGTCCAAGAATTGCTCCAGGTCCATCCATACCAATGATGCTCCATATACCATTTTGTATCTTCTGTTGAGCCATACCTCATCGGCCAGCCTCCGCCGCTATACAAGGCTTGAGAGGTAAAGTTGGTGCAATCACTACTAAAATATGGCCAGCTTGAATTTGGGCTTGTGGCATATTTCTCGGCATATTGCGCAGCCCCGCTAGCGCTATATGAAGCATAAGCATCAGATGTAAGGCCAAAGTTTCCTATAGCCAACAATAAGCAAAATACAAACAGCAACTTGCCTTTTCTTATCATTGCCCTCTCCTTTTCTTTTTCTTATAGATTAGCATGTGGTAAATTCTTCTCACCACCTTCTGGTCTTCATCTTCAGTTTATAACTGAAGCCTCCAGGGGGTGGCTTTTAGTTTATAGAACCATTAACGATATAACTATCGACTCTCAAACTTAACCACCCCCTTGTCAGTTAGTGCCAGATAGTCAGATAATTAGTTATTTTGCCACCATTTTAATGGCAAACATCTTAGTGGTAAGTATTGACATTGTATATGGTATTTCCGGCCTGCTAGCCGCTGTCTACAAAGCTAGCAAAAAAAAAGGGGCGGACGTCAATCGTAACATGAACATTTAATTTTACGTTGTTAGCGGTTGTTGGGTTTAATGTTGATATATCGTAATATGATAATAATGGAAACGAGAGTTTTTTACATTTTGTTTTATTGATAATTTTGTATATATTTTGTAAGATATATCGTAATATATCTCGTACAAAAGGAGGGTAAAAATGGCTATAAACATACTATCTGCAAGTGAAGTTAGAGAGCAACTTTCACGTATCTTAAAAAGTCTATCTGAGAAAAAGGAACCTGTTTTTATCACCCAGTATGGAAAAGCAAAGGCAGTCTTAATGGATATTGATCGTTATAACGCCTTAATGCAACTTCTTGAAGACCTTGAGGACATTAGAGACTTTCGTCTTGCTGAAGGAGAACCAGTGCAAGATTTCGAAGAATTCATTGCCGAGCTTGAAGGGCACCCGGGTGTATCGGCTTAAAATAAAAGAGCGAGCACAGAAAGATTTAATAAAGCTTGCTCCAGTCTATCGAAGCAAAATTACGACCATAATAAGGGAGCTTGTCAATAACCCTAGACCTCAAGGTTCTGTTAAACTTACGAATCAAGAGGAGTGGCGAATCCGCCAAGGTGATTATCGAATTCTTTACATCATCGATGATAATTCCCAAGAAATAACAATCGTTAGAATTAGGCATCGTCGTGAAGTTTATCGTTGATTGTAGGGGGACGTTAAAATACGCAATAAACTAGCCAACGGGGACGCTGGCTGGGCGCGCTGAAAAATAAGCGGGGTGTTTGACCTTTGAGTTATTTGCGCAAATTAAGAACGTCCCCCTATTTTACGTACTCCATCAGCTTGCCTTGCTTGCGCAGTGTAGTAATCAATGCCCGAACGACCTTTGGGTCAAACCTCATGCCCTGCTCTTTTTTGATCCTGCTGACGGCCTGGTATGCGGTGAGGCGCTCATCAAGCATGTCCGTTTTCGTAAGTTTATCAAAGCGACTGGCAACATTAATGATCCTGGCTCCGAGCGGGATATCGTCCGGCCTTTTCAGGCGATCGATGGGATAGTGGTGGGTTCGTACCATATCCGCCGCATCCCGCAAGAAATCCACCTGCTCGACGACCTCCGCCCCGATAAGCGCGTGCGGCGCCTCCCCGCTTTGTGCGCTCACCTGCTCGAGCAGGTGGTCCAGCGAGTCCTCGTCAACGCCGAGCATGCCGATATCGTGGAGCAGCGCGGCATAGCCGATCAGCTCGAGTTCGCGGCCGCGGACGCCGATTTCTTTTGCAATATCGACCGAGTAGTTCGCCACCCTTTTGCCGTGGCCGCTCCTGTTGGAGTTCTGCGCCTCGATCGCGTTCGAGAGCGCCTCGATAGTCTTGCGATAAATCTTTCTTATATCCAAAAACGATTTAAATGAAATCCTGGTCACCATAAGCGGCAGAAAGAACAAAAGCATCCCCCAATATCCCATCCCCTTGTACATAATCGAAAGAAGAATCCCGAGCGATGACAAGGATAGGTAGATCGGGCCGAGAAAGCGCACAGACGATACAAGCCCGCGCATATACCTGGTTCCGCGGTTGACGGCGATGGTCAGCTGGTCGAAACCGAGATCGATAACCGAGTACACCCCGCACAATAGCAACAAGGATATGATCCCGAGCAGGGGCTCGATTTTGCCGGGCTTGCCACCTAATGCATAAAAAATATTCGTGGATATAAAAACGGTTATGATTTTGAGTGAGAGCGGGTAGAGCGTTGCCGCAAATTTCAGTTTAACTTGTCTGATCAGCATGGATGCAAACATGCCGAGGATAGTAATTACAAGGGTATCCGGCAGCGGAAACAGCAGGATACTCGCAAGGATGACGGCCGTATCGATATTAAGCCTACCCCCTTGCGGCAGCTGGATGTCAAGGAGCCTGCTTGAAGTAACAGCCGCAGCAAACAGCCCTATAACCGCCAGTGACACCGCCGGAAACCCCGGCAGGCTATAGGCAAATATCCCCAAACCAAGGAGTATGACTATTGTGTGCAGCAGGATGACTTTACGCCGGATCTTCGATTGCAATTTTAAGCTGTATCTCCCCTGTTTCAAAGTGCCTGTCTTCAAGTGAAATATTAAGCGTGTTCACAAACGCCCGGACGATTCCCCCATCGAACTGGCTACCGCTGCAGGCCACAAGCTCGGCTGCGGCTTCCTGTGGGCTCAACGACGGCCTGTACGAGCGGGTCGATGTCATGGCATCAAAACTGTCGGCGACCGTTAAAATCCTGGCAAGAAGCGGTATTCTCTCCCCTGAAAGCCCTCTGGCATATCCGGTCCCGTTTAAGTGCTCGTGATGATAAAAGACGGCGGGAATCGCCGACTCTAAAAAGTCGATATCACCGATAATTCCGGCGCCGATCTCCGGGTGTTTCTTAATGCGCTTGAACTCGTCATTAGTAAGCCTGCCCGGCTTGTTTAATACCTTGCGCGCTATCCCGATTTTGCCGATGTCGTGCAGCAGCGCCGCATAGCGCAGAATTTCAGCCCTATCATCCGGCAGCTTAAGCTCGTGGGCAATCATCCCGGCGTATTGCGCCACACGCTCGGAGTGGCCCCTGGTGTAGGGGTCTTTTGCCTCAAGCGCCTGCACCAACGCGCTTACCGTGTCGACATAGGCCCCTTTAAGCTTCATGTAGACGCCAAAGGTCTGCCATGCGATTAAAATCGGCACCACGAGAAGAATGATACTGGCCGGACCGGTCGAGGTATAAATTTGCGCCAGGATAAAACCAAGCACCCCAAGGGCGTAGTAATTGGGGATAAGCCACTGGAAATCGTAACGCCAGGTATTGATTGCCGATTCCCCGTAAAGGATGGCAACCGCAAGCGCTATAAGCGACGTGTTCGTGATAAAAAAGATCGTGCAGGAGACGGCTAACGGTATGATGATAAACGGAAAATCCGATGCGACAATCCTGCCCGTCGTCCCACCGGTCAGCGTGTAGATGTGCCCGGCTGCAAACGCCGATACAACGTAATTGCAAGCGCTAAAGACCATCTTGTACCGGGGGATTTTATGTTTAATGTCGCTCAGGTTAAAAACCGTGATAACGCTCGCGATTGTGGCGGCCCAGGGGCCGAAGAGAAGAATCGTGGCGAAAATTATGGTAAAGCTAACCGAGATAAACGCCTTTTTAGGCAATGGAATGGTAAACGAATCGGTGATAAATATGAGCAGCGCAAAGAATGCGACCTCCAGCCAGGGTAGTACCGGTTTCATGATTAGACTAGCCACCAGAACTACGAATGCCGCTGCGTATATGCTATAGAAAAATACTCGTGCTCTTGCTGGAATACTGTTCACGGTGTTTAGCTGCCGATACTAATATACTGGTTCTTCGCTTGCGATTGGCTAGATAGTTACTGCTTCGTTTAATAATATTAAAAGTGGTACATACCTTTTGTCCAGTGAATTTTTGATGCTGACCCTCTAATATGCAGTTATAAAATATGCGATTTTAAAGGATGCGCAGAGTTTATTTAAGCCTTCCCGTGAATGGGTTCAATTAAGCCGTAGTTGCTGTCTTTTCTCTTATAGACAACGTTTATCTCATCGGTTTCGGCATTAGTAAAGACAAAAAAGTCGTGACCCAATAGCTCCATTTGCATTGTAGCCTCCTCGGGGGCCATCGGTTTAACCGCGACTTGCTTGACTTTAACGATACTCGGGGCTTCATCGCGACGGGCTTCGTCCTCGGCAAGATTCGTGACGGCCAGCTCTCCAAGGCCCGGGGCGTGTTTGGATCCCCTGTAATTCTTGTCCTTGAAACGCTTTATCCGGCGCTCGAGCTTATCAACAACCATATCTATCGATGCGTACATATCGGTTGAAGACTCTTTCGCCCTTAAAATCGGGCCTTTTGAAAAGACGGTAACCTCAACGGTTTTTGAATTTACTATGCTGGGGTTTTTCTCATCGGTGAACTCGATCTCGATCTTCTGTATTTGATCAAAATACTTGGTGATCCTCCCGATTTTATCTTCGGCATATGCGCGTAACGCATCGGTAACTTCTACGTGTCGACCTTTGACGATAATTTCCATAAAGCACACCCCTATCGATGATTGTAGAGACTTGTTCCTTCATTATATAATGTATTCTCTCCCCTTGATAACCGCAAACCCCGTGGGGATGGTTCCGATCAATGTAAAACCCCATGTATAAAATACATGGGGTGTTGTTGGTCTCCGGCTACTACCTGTTACTAAACCATTTTTTGAACATTAGCAGCCTGAGGACCCCGGTCGCCCTCAACGATTTCAAATGCCACTTTCTGGCCTTCGCTAAGAGCCCTGTAACCGTCCTCTTGGATGGCAGAAAAGTGCACGAATACGTCATCTCCGCTATCTTGCTCGATGAATCCGTAGCCTTTTTCCGCGCTAAACCATTTGACCGTTCCCTGAAGCACGTGCACCTCCTAAAAACCTGCAAGCCAACAACAATTAAACAATACAATACCGGCATTGGCTTGTCAAAAAAGCATGACGGCTGTATCCAAGGTTATACATACCACGTAATCTATTGGGTAACCAGGTAAAATCTGTAATTTTACTAATATTTTACCCATTTTTATTACCGATAAACATATCTTTTAGCACTAAAAGGGCCTGCAAGCAGCAGATTTTTCTGTTATTTGATTTTTTTAGAATTTTTCTTTAACCGACTTCGTCAACTATGGCACAATTATATGATAGCGGTCAGCTAGGGCAGC
>NZ_PFNG01000041.1:0-2103 GCF_002791875.1 Candidatus Aquicultor secundus
GTCGCATACATGATCTTTGCTCAGGTTACGGTGCCTTTGCTTTCAGATTCGAATTTAAGACCCCACCAGTCTCCCGAGCTAGGAGTAGATGCACCTCCGATAGTGTTTTCCGCCATAAGAGCTGTCACGGTACGACGTAAATATAATCGGACTCTGGCCGGTGCCCTGCGCCGATAGCGAACCTTGAACCACAATTGCACCGGGCTGACCTTTAACTACCGTGCCCGGCTCAATTGTTAGATTTGTGCCTTGAGAGACCCAGGTAGTCCCATATAAAACATAAACGGTGTTACCGTAAAGTGTCGCGTCCGCCCCGGTTTGGGAGAATTGATTGGGCGCATCAGTCGGTCTTGTTGCATAATCCCATATCCACACCGCATTTTGTGTGTTATTACTTAGCGTATTGCCTTTGAAGTTTGGCAGTGACTTGGGGTCAATCTCTACCACCTTACTATTAACGTCTGTAGTTCCATTGCCTGTTATGTTGTTGTTTTGGATACTTGAAAAATCGCAATGGACGATCATCATGCCGAATGTGCTATTATTTTTAATTTGGCAGCTTTTTACAGTTGCCTGTTGAATGCCCAAGATGTAGATGCCCTTGTTGTTGTACGATAACTCTGAATTTGTTAGCGATAAGTTTTTTGCAAAGCAGGCACTATCATACGGATGATCTGGCCGGGCATCAAAAGTCATGCCCGAAGCTGCGTATTTTACGACTATCTGATCAAGGTTTACAATACTACCGGCTTGCAGCTTGAAACCGGACCAGTCACTTGGTTTGGGCGAAGTTGCTGTACCATCACCATTGGTATCACCACCAACACCATCGTCACGGTAAGAGGTAAATGTGATTCGACTACTAGATGTACCCGGAGCGCTTACCGTCCCGTTGATAATAAAGTTTATCCCATTAACAAACTTTACTATCGTCCCAGGCTGGATATTTAGCGTTGCACCCGCCATAACAGTAAGGTCGCCGTTTACAACGTAGATTTTACTACTTTGCCAGGTTACCGTGCCTGTTATTGAGCCGGAAACTTTTTCTACAGTACCCCCAGTGGAGCCGCTGGGCGTGACCGCCGCCTCCGAAGATGGATTACTCTCGTTATTGCTCTCATCAACCGCAGTGACCCGGTAATAGCATGTCTTTTCATTTGTTAAGCCTGTATGGGTAAATTGGGTTGTTCTCTTTGGAATAAGAGATGTATTGACCTTGGTCCCTTGAACTCCAGATGTTTCGGAATAATAAACGTTGTAACCGGCCAAATCAGATTCAGAGTTAGCATTCCAGGTTATAGTTACCTGAACATCTCCTGGAGTACCGCTCAAACCGGTTGGAGCTGCCGGAGCTGTAGTGTCAGGCGGTGGGGTTGTGCTTGCACCATACACCTCAAACTCCCAGAGCGAGTAGCCCCATGAAGTCCCCCGTGCGGTGCCGTACATGCGAACGTAACGGCCTTTGGTTCCCTGCGGCAGGGTAATATCATCTACAGCACCATCACCGGCGGTTGTGGAATAGACGGTATTCCAGGTCTGTGCATCGTCAGAGACCTGGATACTGTAGGATTTGCCATAGGCAGTCTCCCATTTGAGGACTACTCTACTCAAGTCCTTGGAAGAACCGAGGTCGACATAGATCCACTGGGGATCAGAGAAGGCTGAACTCCAGCGGGTGCTCGTATTTGCGTCAATTGCATTTGTTGCAGGATACGAGCTGCCTTGCAGAGATGAAGCTTTTGCGGCTGTTGGCGTTAGTTGCGAATAAACCACATCTGCACGACTTTCCGATGCCATACAGAGTACTATGCAGAGTGCAAGCATTACCGTGGCTACTATATAAAGCACTGCACCTCTAGATATCCATGCTCTTCTTACTACATTCAAGTTTCCACCCCCGGTTAATCCCTAATTGGTTTAAATGACATAGTCATTGGATTACCCATTAATAAGGGTTTAAAACTACGCTACATATAGGCGTTACTCTTTCCTTAGTTGGCAGTATTTTGTTCTAGCAGATAATTAGTTCCCCCTGAAAAATACCTTTACAAGGGAACCATACCCTATGTCGCTTGGCGTCAATTTTTACTCAAGCGACACAAT
>NZ_PFNG01000189.1:0-2179 GCF_002791875.1 Candidatus Aquicultor secundus
CCTGTCACTGCTTGGTACCGTGCAGGTAGGCGAGACCGCCTTTTTGGGCGAGCAGACTACACCAGGCCAGAGCGGCAATGCCGCAGCCAGTGCTGCTGAGAAGCGTGGAGAGCTACCATTTACCGGCGGCACAATCCTCTGGGTATTGCTAATCACCGGTTTAGCCTTAACAACTACAGGATTTGGTGTTAAAGCCCTCAAAAAGAATTAACCTCACGATTAACTCACAAAAGCCGATAACTGAAAACATGTAAATACGCAGAGCTTTGTTAGAAGTTCACAAGCTCTGCTATTTAACGCCCTAAAAGACAAGCGACTCAAGCAAGGATAACTGGCAAAGTACGCAAACTTTGGAATGCAGGTTAAAATTGGAAGAGCAGTTCGAAGTACTCCAGTTCATAAAAATATTAGGTAAGAGAAAGGCGATAATCGTCCTCGGTACGATTATCTGCTTGTTGGGTTCGATAGTGGCCACTTCTTTGATGACGCCTAAATTTGAGGCCTCAGTCGAGATGCTTGTCTCTCAGGGTCAAATTGCACCCAGTAACCAATCTCTCGGTGAGTCATACCAGGCCTTACTGCTAAGCGAACGGCTTGCCATGACTTTTAAAGAGATGATATCGAGTAGAACTCTTGCGGAGAGGGTTATCTCGAAACTTGAGCTGCCTTTACTGCCTGAAGATTTGCAGAAAAAAGTGGGCGCAAAGCTGGTAAAAGACACACAACTCATAGAGATATCGGTTACCGATGACAACCCGGTTCAAGTCAAGAACATAGCCAACGCCTATGCCAGCGAGTTTGTTACTATAACCAAAGAGGTTATACCTTCATCCGCACTCATAAACGTAAAAGTAGTTGAGCCGGCGGTGGTACCACTTGATCCGGTAAAACCAAACGCTACCTTAAACGTGATCTTAGGGTTCCTGATCGGCCTAATGGCCAGCATCGGTCTCGCGTTTCTCATGGAGACGCTCGACGTGACGATTAAGGAGCAAGAGGATGTTGAGGGATTGTTGGGGGTGCCATCACTAGGTAAGATACCCGGTGGGGAGAGCCCGTTTCTTCTTAGTAACGATAATGCGATTGTGTCTGATGCTTACCGGAGCATAAGAACGAACCTTCAATATATCAACTTTAACCAATCGATAAAAACCCTGATCGTATCCAGTCCTAACCAAAGCGAGGGCAAGACGACTGTTTCAGCGAATCTCGCGATTGTCTATGCACAAGCAGGTTACAAGGTACTCATAATTGAATGCGATTTAAGACGGCCGACTTTAGCTAATCTCTTCTACATTCCAGACGATAGAGGACTTTCAAATGTTTTAGCGGGCGCGGCGACCGTGGAATCGGTGATGCGAGAGACACAGGTTGATGGATTACAAATCATCTCAAGTGGACCGATCCCGCCAAACCCCGCAGACCTCCTGAATTCGGAGCACATGGATAGGGCGCTGGCCGATCTGCGTGAGAAGTTTGACCTGATAATCCTTGATTCTCCTCCGGCACTTGCGATTACAGATACCGCTATTCTTTCTACAAAAGCGGATGCGGTTCTTTTGTTGTCGCATTATGGAAAAACCAAGAAGAACGAGATCGTCGCCGCCAAAGAGGCGCTTAGTAAAGTGGGGGCCCGTATCATCGGTTTTGTGATCAACGGCGCCAACATGCCGCGGAAAGGCGGCTACTATTATTATAAATCTTACGCGGAGCAGCCGACAGCAACTAACTGATCATTAACTAATTAAGGGATCATGGAAGGCACTACAAACCAGTCTAATCAGCAAAAAACTTATAAAGCGCAACCGGGAAAGAGGGTACTTATAGCCCTCTCTTGCTTGTTTATGGTCGTGCTGCTCGTCATCTATGGTGTGATACTTTCGACCAACATCTTATCTGCGAGAAAATCTCTCTATCAAGGGCGGGGGCATTTGGAATCGGCGTATGTAGCTGCAGAAAAGGCAGACTTTGGGGAATCGGCTATGAGTTTTAAACGGGCCAAGACCAGCTTTATCAATGCAAACAAAATCCTCGCCAGACCGAGCATTAAGTTACTGATGCCCGTTCCCATCCTCAACAAGAATTTGCAGGCCATTAAAAGGTTGACCTCTGCCGGATTTCAAGTCTCGCTCGCGGGTGAGTCGCTTGCGAAGGCATCGATGTTCTTTCCGCAAAAACA
>NZ_PFNG01000189.1:2249-2881 GCF_002791875.1 Candidatus Aquicultor secundus
CTTTCTGCTAAACCATACATAGACCAGGCTAACCTGTATACCCTTCAAGCTATGGCCGAATATGAAAAGGCGCCGAGCACATTTCTGATTCCTTCAATTGATAAAGCCCGCGAAGAACTTGGCAAGCAATTGCCTAAACTAAGGGATATAACTACAAATATGAAGCTGGCACTCGATGTATTGCCCGGTGTTCTGGGATCGCAAACGCCGCGACGGTATTTCTTAGCGATTCAGAACAATGCGGAACTAAGAGCCACGGGCGGCCTAATCGGCAATTACGGCATCATCACCATGGATAAAGGGAAGCTCTCGCTTACGGATTTTAACGAGATATTGAAGCTCCAAAACATGAACCCACATGCGGTCAATGCACCCAAAGATTACCTTGCACGCTACGGCCAATTTCAGGCCACAAGTATATGGTCGAATACCAACATGAGCCCGGATTTTCCAACAGTTAGCAGAATCCTTCTGAATCTCTACGGGAGTGTGACGGGTGTATCGCTCGATGGAGTTATTACTATCGATCCGGTAGGTTTGCAATATCTGCTGACAGCTATTGGGCCGGTCGATCTACCCGGTGAGTCCATAATTATAGATGAACATAATGTCGTCAACTGGACCCTTATCGA
>NZ_PFNG01000245.1:0-9836 GCF_002791875.1 Candidatus Aquicultor secundus
CTTTCACGTAGGAAATCATTAATATGGACGGTGCTGCTCGCCGCCTTTATGCTTGTGTTATTTACATCGCCCGGGGCTGCTTTTGCCTACGGTAATTCGGGGTCGGGGGTCAACCTGACCTGGGACACCGTAAACGGGTGGAATTACGAGCCGCTCGCGCCCGTTACGGTAACGGTTAAAGACGATTTAGGCGCGAAGGGTAGCGCGACAACCACAGCGGGCGCGGACGGCAGTTATTTCGTCGGACCGCAGGATTTTAGCCCGCACAGCTCATTTGATATCAAGAGCGGGGACCGGATCGTCATTACCATAGGCGCGGCGGACCAGACACAGACGACGGAAACTATCACCCCAAATCTCACCGCATTTACAAGTGCTACGAAAGACGCCGTATATATTAAGAGCAATCCCGACCAGAGCATACAGCTCGATATAGACAGGTCTAATAATGACGGCAAAGCTACAATATATATGCAAACAGATACGCAAACAGTTGCCTACGGCGAATGCGTTTATGCCGCTGATTACAATATTTTACCCGCCGATTACTTCAGCGTGAGCTACACAGAAAATAATGGAAATATAGTCAGCGCCTATCCGATAGCGCCTTACGGCATGGTCGGCCTCACCGAAGACATGGTATGGGGATATTACTATCAATCGGAGACGACGGCGACTATCGATGTTTACTCGGGCCCCACTAAATTGGGCAGCGCGCAGGCGACAACCGATAGCGACGGCTACTTTAAAACCGTTAACTTTAGCCCTAAGGTTGATATTAAGAACGGTTACACAATAACTATTTCCTCAGGTTACGAGGTAAATACCTTTAAGGCCAACCTTAAAGCCGACGTTGATTTTAACGCGGGGACGATCTCCGGCGAGACCGCCCGCAACAGTTATATAATCGCGCGCATCTGGCCACCTGGGTCGCCGAATAATTATACCGATTCTACCGCAACAGCCGACCAGAACGGGTATTTTTCAACCAAAGCAAGCCCCGGTTTGAACGACGACATCATAGTTGCTTCAATTCACCCGGATGGAAACATTACGCGGGTCAAAGTAATCTACGGCACGCAAACCCAGGCGACCAGCCAGCCGATCATCTATGCCGACCAAAACTCCCAGGTTGGGGCCCTTATTACGATGGAAGAAAACCGGCCCCAATCGCTTACAACGACTACGGCTTCAAACAAAGTCACGTTAAAGATTCTTACAGACGGCGTAAGGTTTTCGCAGAGCCCGCAGGCCACATATCTTGGGGTGAGGTTTGACAGTCTGGATGCCACGTTATCGGAGGATTCCAAAACCGCTATTTGGAATGTAAGCGATGCGAGCACCAGTACCGCAGGGCATATATTTTTCACCGGCATCTATTACGACGTCGATAGCGGAACGGCCGAAGGCCCCGTTGAGGTCGAAGTGGCGGGTAGCTCGGGCGTTACAACCGAGACGGTAACGAATGCCCGCATTCAGGCCGAAAAGGCGGTCTTTGAAATCAGCGGCAGAGTTGTTGACGAACAAAATAAAGGCATAGAAGGCGCAAAGATACATCTCTTTGCGGACGGCAGCCCTATGGTCGAGATAGAAACATCGCCGGATGGAAAGTACGGCACCGAATTGAACGCCGGTACCTATAAAATAGTCACCACGAAGCTGGGCTACACCGCTTCGCAATTTGAAACCGACCTGGCAAGCGATATCAAGGATCAATATTTCGTCCTAAAGAAGACCGATATCGGGCTCTTAAAGCCGGAGGAGAGCGGCGTGCAGGCATACGAGCAGATCGAGAATATCCTGGCCGGCCTGGGGTATCCGGATGTGTCCGTGGTTACCACCGACGACCTGACCAGCGCGCAAGAACTCAACAAAAATCTGCGTTGTCTCTTTATCGATTCATCCCCGCTGACATTCGACGCCACCCAGACCTCTGTCATCAAGAATTTTGTGAACAACGGCGGGTCGTTGTATGCGTCGGATATGTCGTATCTCCTGGTTGGGCAGGCATTTCCCGGAAAAATAACGTTCGGCGCCAATAGAATTACGACGACGCAGACAATCGAGGCCGCTATTAAGGACAGCGGATTTGCCGACTACTTGAACCCCACGGAGCCGGCAACATCCCTGGCGGTTAGTTTTAACGAGTTTATGACGCCGTGGATTGCGATTGACTCGGTTGCATCCGGCGCCGACATCTTCGCTACAGGAAATATCGCAGCGGGTAACGGGGTAACCCTTACCGATAAGCCGCTTGCTGTGGGGTTTAAGTGGGGCAATGGCAGGGTTGTATATAGCAGCTACTTCTGCAGCCCCGATAGAAGCGATGAGGGCGGGGACGGTCTCTTGCGGTATCTTGTCCTGAATACGCTTGGGGTCGGCGGCACTGGCGACGGTGGAAACGGGGGTAGCGGCGGAAGCGGCTCAGGCGGAACTGGTGGGTCGGGTGGTTCCGGCGGGAGCGGTGCCTCACCGGGCGTCAACGGCCGGAATGATTCGGATGACACCGTGAAACACGTCGCGATCGATGGCTATCCAAAAAACCTCATAGCCAATCAGGGTAAGGGGTACGTGAGCCTGAATTGGTCCGGCGTCTCCGACCCGGGTGTTACCGGCTACAATATCTACCGTGCTAATAGTAAACCGGGTGTCGGTGTAAAACTTAACGACTCACCGGTGACCGCCACTTTCTTTAGGGATGAGAGGATTGAGTTTAACAATATCTACTATTATTGGGTAACAGCGGCAAACTTGGGCGGTGATGAAAGCGACCCGTCTGATATTGTAAAAATAACGACCATCGCTGTCTTGGGTGATATAGCGTTTGCCGATGTTCCCGTAAATGTCTGGTATAAGGATTACATAGTCAAGCTGACCGCGGCCGGTGTTATCGACGGCTATGGCGACGGATCGTTTAAGCCGCAAAATTACGTAACGCGGGCCGAGTTTTGCAAGCTGATACTGGCTTCACTAGGGGAAAAACCGCTTGATAGTGCGACATTCTCGTTTAGCGATGTCTCTAGTCATTGGGCTAAAGGATATATTGAGAAGGCCAAACAGCTCGGGATAATCGACGGGTATGGGGATGGGACGTTCAAGCCCGATGCCAGGGTAACAAGGGCCGAGATATCCAAGATGATCTGCAATGCGAAAGGCATGTCGATAAGTAACGCGACGAGTGGTTTTTACGATTGCAACTCGTGCTGGGCCGATAAATATATCTTGTCGCTTAAGACATCCGGTATTCTTGCCGGCTACGGCGACGGCACCTTCAGGCCGCAAAACAACGTCCCCCATTTTCACCAATCTGACGATATGCTATTATGTGGTAATCCGTCTTTTGAACTAGCGATGGAGGTTTTTATGCAGCAACGATTATCACTAGTAATGCCACAATTATCATGGTTGTCTCTACTACTTCTGCCGGTTACGGCCCTATCCCTGTTGATACTACTATCCCCGAAACCGCCGGCCGCGATGGCCCAGACGGGGGTAGCTACCGATACGCCAACCATTGTTCCGATTGTGTTTCCGCTTGCCGGCAAATGCAGCTTTCAGGATACATTCGGTGCGCCGCGCGACGGCGGCAAGCGGGGGCATGAGGGCACCGATATCATGGCGGATAAGATGACGCCAATCCTGGCGGTCGTCGACGGCACCGTCGATTGGATTTGCGACGGCACGCAAACAAGCACGGCAAACGGCCTGCCGTATTACCAGCTATTGTTACACGGCGATGACGGTAACGACTACTTTTACGTCCATATTAACAACGATAATCCAGGAACCGATGATGGTATGGGTGGCCCGGAGCATGCCTATGCGCCGGGGATCGCCGATGGCGTGCGGGTAACGGCCGGTCAGTTCATAGCGTATGTAGGCGATAGCGGCAACGCGGAAAACACCGCTTCGCATCTTCATTTCGAACTACATCTCGGGGGATATAAAAACCCGATCGATGCCTATCAATCCCTTGTTATCGCCCAGGGCAAAAGCCTGTTTAAAGATGTCGAGCCGACCAACTGGTTTTTCCAGTACGTCAACAAACTGGTAAGTGACGGGATCATAAAAGGCTATGCCGATGGCCGGTTCAGACCGGACGATCTGGTTACAAGGGCCGAGTTTATAAAAATGGTGGTTGTCGCCGCCAAGATTGCGCCCGCGACTACTTTTGCCGCTGACTTTAGCGATGTTGGGCCCGAGTGCTGGGCGTGGCCGTATGTCGAGGCCGCAAAGAGCGCCGGTATTATCGATGGCGACACCGGCGGCAGGTTTAGACCCGACATGCCTGTTAACAGGGCGGAAGCCGCTAAGATTATTATGAAAGCATGCGCGCTGCCCGAGAACGTGGCGGGTACCGTGTTCTCCGATGTCGCCCGGGATTTCTGGGGCTATATGCCGATCATGACCGCCATGAACTCCGGCATTATTAGCGGCTACCCGGACAGAACCTTCAAGCCGCTTAAGTTTACCAACCGGGCGGAGGCATCAAAAACCGTTTACATGATCTGCAAATAAACGCCTGCTGGGCGTAACCAAAACCAGCGATTGTCGTTTTAAACTTGAAGCGCCCTGCCTTTAAATGTATGATTAGAGGCTAATGTGCTAAAAGTACAGACCTTTACTAAATGTATAGACAAGCAATAGCTAAGCTTGCGCCCTATTAGCAAGCAATAAAGAGGGCGGCGCAGGCAATCTAGGATTCACGGCTTAATCGAACTAAGAGGAGGGCTACTTTTGAAAAGGGCAAACTCTAGAAAAACGATAGCGGTATTCACCGCAGCACTATTGGCGGTATTAGTACTCCTTGCCGTGGCGCCGCTCGCACAGGCCGCAAGCTATGAGGAGATAAAGCTGGTAAAACTAATCAACGGTTACCGGGCTACGCGGGGTATTAGCGAGCTTGTTCTTTTAGATAAGCTGTCAAATGCCGCCCACTCGCATAGCGCCGATATGGCCGCCGACAACTACTTCTCACATGATTCGCAAAATGGCGCAAATTTTGCCGACAGGATCAAGGCGACGGGCTACAGCGCGAACACATCGCTCGGCGAGAACATTGCAGCGGGGATGTGGAAGGCGGCGGATGTTTTTAACGCTTGGAAACAGTCACCGGGGCATAACAGCATTATGCTCGGCAAGGATTACAAAGCGATCGGCGTAAGCCGGGTTCTCGGGCCCGAGTCGGATTATCAGTGGTACTGGACCGCCGATTTCGGCGGCGTTGTTGACTCATCGGCCAAGATCGCACAAGTCTCCGAGTCGGGTAACTGGGCGTACGGCTACATCCAGTGGTTGGTTAAGCAAAAAGCGCTCTCCGGCTACCCTGACGGCACCTTTAGACCGGATAATCCCATCACCAGGGCGGAGTTCTCCGCGCTGATCGTTAAAGCGCTCGATATCCCAATTAACGGAACCAAGGTTTTTAAGGATACAAAACGCCATTGGGCTAAGGCCTACATATCCACGCTGGCCAACCGCGGCTATATCAACGGATACGCCGATGGCAGTTTCAGGCCGGACAGCCTCATAACCCGGGCGGAGATGGTAAAAGTCATCAGCAAGACCGGCGGTCTTAAACTAACGACAAACAATCAGAGCTTTTCCGATATAGCCGGTCATTGGGCAAAAAGCTATATCCTGATCGCCTCATCCAACAACATCATAAGCGGCTATCCCAACGGCAAGTTCCGCCCCAACACCATTTGCCTCCGGGCCGACGCAGCAGCATGCATGTACAGGCTTCTTAGTAGGTAAGCGGGTCTAGAAGTGACAGCAGGAGCCAGGAGTCAGGATTCAGAATAAAACCTTCTTCATAGATAGTGTAACCTCGCCTAGACGCTAGGCAGTGGCAATCGCTGTAAGTACATTCCAGATTCTTCGGCTATCGCCTCAGAATGACACCTACCAAACCCTGGTTCGTAATCTGCCTATTGCCTACTAGAACCCACTCTCTAGACCCACACGGGGTCTTGGCGAGCTTGTTCTCCTGCATCTATAGATTACTCAACAATTAAACTTAGTTTGGAACAAACAGAATGGCGTTACTGATCGAGCGTTCGCTGCCGTCGCTTGGGTAATTGTAGATATCGCCGTTGAAGTAAAGGGTGGACGAGCCGCCGCTGTCAAAATTCATAGCGTCGACAGCACCCCTACTCTTGAGGTCTGCAGCGAGTTCGGCCAGGGTCATTCCGATGCTGAAACAATCACTTCTGCCATCGATTACTTCTACTATCAGGTTGCCTTGCGGATCGATTCCGATGCCGGTTCTCGGGCCTCTGCCTTTGACCTGGGAGGAATCGAAGGCCTCGCTCTCAACGTTCACCTGCCCCGCTCTGACAAGTCTCGGGCCCCCACCGATGGCCATGGCGCCGCTCTGCCAGGGGTTAAGGTAGAACTTCAGGTTTATGGTATCGCCAACCCTCATAGTACCATCGAGATAGTTTCTGCCTGAGCCGGAATCAGCCGAGAGGACGATACAATTAAGCGGTATCGGCGAGTTGCCGCCGTGCTGGACGCTGATAACCGTTCCCGTAAGCTCGCTGCTCGGCGTTACGGGGCCGTCTATCCGTATCGTTACCTCAGTGCCCGTATCCTCCGTAAGCGTAGAGGGGCCGTAGAAGGGGGTGTAGGCATAAATCGTATCGGAATCCCGGTCGCGGTACTTATTAAGCCATGCGATAATGCCCGCCCGCCCGGTTGCCGCCGTCACCGAAGCGCTCATCGAGGCCCTATCAACAAAGCACGTCTTATCGGGTAAGATGCCGAAGTAGCTTCTGTTGTTGATGGGTGAGGACAGGATCTGGTCGTCCACCATTAGGCCGCTCGGGCCGCCGGTCTTAAGCGAGAAGAAATCGGCGTTAACGCCGGCTATCGCGCCCTTTCTCTTGGCCATCGAACTCAGCCTCTCGCGTGCCGCAACCCTGTCCTTTGCAAGGCCGAGCTTTATTGAGACCGGAGCTGCTTTCGGTACCTTAAGCACGTTGATGTTCATCGGTCCCGCCCCGGTAAAACGGCGATATCGCTCGCAGGTAACTTGATTGGCCGACGAACGCTCGAGCAGATAGTCTTTGTTTAAGAGCGCCCGGTAGATAAGTGCTGCGGCCTCAGCCCTGGTTATCTGCGCGTTCGGCCTGAATGTACCGTCGGAGTAGCCGCTTATCAGATTGTTTTTGGCTGCTGTTTGAACATACCTGTAGCCCCAGTAACCCGATCCGACATCTTCAAATGTTTGAGCGCTTACATTGGATGTCGAGTATCCCTTAACTTTTACCAGGATTTTAGCCAGCTGCACCCTTGTAGCCACTGCATTTGGACGAAATGTATTGTCGGGGAAGCCGTCGACCAGGTCTTGCTCGATGACGGTAGAGATAAATCCGGCCGCCCAGTGGTTGGGCTCGACATCAGAAAACGCGGGCACTTGCGGGCTTTTTGAGTATATAAAAGCCGTGGTTAAAAGCTTGGCCAGCTCGCTTCTGCGCAGATTAGCGGTTGGCTTAAACTTGCCCTCGGCGTTTCCGCTTATAATCCCGTAGTTGGCAAGAGAGAGAATGCTGTTTGCGGCCCAGTAATGCTTACCAACATCGGGGAATGACTTTCTTGAGGCGGCATCGGCCGGCATCAAACCACCAAAGATGCAGGTTATTACTAACGCTGCTAAAAACAACGACGTAAAAATGTTGCTACGTTTCATTCGCACCCCTCATGCAAACTAAATACATAACCGGAATCTTAGCACCGGTTGCCTGCGTCTACAAGCTTAACATACAAACGAGCGGATGGCTAAACCATGCAATATGTTATTGCTCATTTCGTGTTTTTATCATACCATTGAACATCAGTGGCAACGTGGTTACATCCCGCAATATAACATATCTCAATTGAAAATGCGCCGACAGTACGCGATGATTTTTAATCGTCAACGGATATCAGGTTAGGTGGTTAATGGATGTTTTTTCTTAAGCATACCAAAGCATTTTTAGCAGCATCGACAGCCGTCGTTTTACTCGCAGGCCAAACAGCCGCATTAGCGGGAACCATTACCATGAACCATGCAGGGATACCCGCCGCGCACGTAAAAAACAGCGCCGGCATAAGCAAAATCAAACAAATCCTCATTAGGCCCAAGCCCGGCGTAAGTCTAAAAGCAATAGAGGCTATCAATACTCGACTAGGTGGAAAGCGCGTTTCAAAACTGCCGAAACTTGGAGTAATCAAGATAACCCTGGGTAAAAGCGATATCAATAAGGCACTAAGCGCTTATAACGCAAGCGGCCTGGTAGAGTACGCCGAACCCAATTACACGCGAAAAGCCGCCTCATTCACCCCCAACGACCCGCTGTACCCCGATCAATGGGGGCTTACGCAGATCGGTATGCCGTACGCCTGGGAAAAGGTTGCAAGTCCGAACCAGGTAAAGGTCGCCGTGCTCGATACCGGTGTCGACACCGCCCATGAAGACCTCCAGGGCATTTTCGCGATGGACCCGAGCAACCCGGGGCAAATTTTAGGCAAGCATTTTTTCACAGACCCGACAGGCAAGCAGGCAAGCGACAATGATCTGCAAGACAACGCCGGTCACGGCACGCATATCAGCGGCATTATCGCCGGCGTCACCAATAACAGCCTGGGCATAGCCGGTATCTCGGCCGGCGCACGGATCATGCCCGTTAAAGTGCTGGATGATGTGGGGCTTGGCGAGGACGCAAATATAGCGGAAGGCCTGATCTGGGCGGCCGATAACGGGGCGCGGGTTGTCAACATGAGCCTCTCCGGCCCGGCCCAATCCAAAACCCTTGCCGATGCCATAAAGTATGCCCACGATAAGGGCGTTATCGTTGTCGCGGCTACCGGCAACGACGGCGTTGCCGATCCCAATTACCCTGCGGCTTATGACGGTGTTGTCGGTGTTGGGGCAACGGATAGCAAGGATGTTTGGATGCACCAATCCAATTTTGGCCCCTACGTAGACGTCGTGGCCCCGGGGGTATCTATTCTCTCGACATCCCCAAAGACAAAATCCTATGACGGCTCCGCCTACGAGGCGCTTACCGGAACGTCGATGGCAACGGGTTTCGTAAGCGGCCTCGCGGCCCTCATTTTGTCCGAAAACCCCAGCTTGAGCAGCGATCGAGTTGAAGGAATACTGTATGTTACCGCGGACGATTTTGGCACCCCCGGTTGGGACCGCTATTTTGGCCACGGGCGCATCGATGCCAGCCGTGCGGTTGATTTCGGTGACAGTGACAACGTCAAACCAAGCGTGTCGATCGCGTCACCGACGGAGGGCTCCAAAGTTTCAGGCACGAGCAATATTGTTTCGGCAACAGCGGCGGATGCCGACAGCGGCGTTGCCTTTGTCGATTTCTTCGTGAACGGGGAGAGGGTGGGCTCGTCCATGACACCCCCTTATAAGGTCAGCGTCAGCTCCGATAAGTTCCAGGGAAAAAATATAGTGGACGCTGTGGCCTATGATAAGAGCGGCAACTCAAGTTCCTCTGAGGTCACCTGCTACCGCCAGACCTTCTCGGACGTCGCCCCGTCGTACTGGGCGTTCGAGGATATAGAGGCGCTCACCGCAAGCAAAGTCATATCCGGTTATCCGGGTGGCTATTTTAAACCCGGCAACCCCGTCGGCAGGGCAGAGTTTGTAAAGATGCTGATGGAAGGGATGGGCCTCTCCAAGAAAACCTATTACAGCGGCTATTTTAAAGACGTGCCGTCTACATCCTGGGCCTGGCCGTATATCGAGGCCGCCTACGACATGGGCCTGGTCACCGGTTACAGCAAGGATGAATTCGCCCCGGACAAGGAGATCAAAAGGGACGAGGTAACGA
>NZ_PFNG01000245.1:9859-19123 GCF_002791875.1 Candidatus Aquicultor secundus
AGCACCCCATGAATAGAGCCGAAGCCGCCAAGGTTATCAAGAACTCATTCTTTAATTAAGCTTTCATCTAGGAGCCTGCTGCTGAAAAACGGTAGACCGTAATTGGATACGGCTTACAACCTATCAGCTAATGTACCTGATCTTTTAGATCGAAGTAGCCGCAACCCGATTTTGTCGTGTGTAATTTGTAATGGTCCTTAAGGTAGAGCAAAAGCTCGCGCTCTTTTGCGGAGTTAAGGGGGACATAATAGCCGGCGCCGTGCGAGCGCAGGAACTCAAACGAATCCAGGCTCAAGTTGTTGCTCCGCCAGCCCCGGTGCCCGCTATAGTAAAGAATCGCCGGATTATAGCTGCCGAGTATTACCGGCTCATGCGGTCTCAGGATGCCCTTTAACTCTATCCCAAACTTATACAGCGAACTATCCTGTTTATATAAAGACGAAACCGCCTGATACGACTGGTAGCCGATAACCCCGGCCAGAATCGCCGCAATCGCCCACGTGGCTTTATACTTCAACAGAAGCCCAAGCGACCTCGCCATGAAAAACGCCGCAATCGGCAACAGGGGCACCAGATAATAATCTATCCTGATAACGGCGGCGATTGTTATCGCATAAAGCAGCATCGCGCCGGCCCACGCGTAAAAGGGTTTAAGCCGGTGCTCTCTGAACCCCACGCGAAACGGAATGAGGCCGATAAGAAGCAGGATTATTCCCACCGGGGTAAGGGCCGCAGGTAAGAACTTTGAGAAGTACCCGGTACCTTCGGGTGAGGTAATCGCCGTGAGCATCTGCGGGATAACGTGTTTTGCGGTTACATTGGACACGAATTTTCCGGTAATAATAGTTGGTTTTGCGTAGTTGTGGTAATCGTAATGCGAGCCAAAATGTGAGACCAGCCAGCTTGAATAGACGAAAAATACCGTCGTCACCCCGAGGATGATCGCGTAATAAATGATAATCCACCAGTTTTTCATGGTACGCCCGCCGAACCTATCCCAAGCAATTGCCAGCACCGGTATAAATAAGAAAATATTGGGGAGCTTGGCGAGAACGGAAAGCGCACCGGCAACAGCGGCAAGGGAGAAGCTTCGCCTATCCTGCTTCTCGCACCACACTGAGAAGTAGAAAAGGGAGGCTATCCCGAAAAAAAGCATCGCTGCCTCAGGTTGCACCGCCCTGCCGTAGAAGACGCCCATCGGCAGGATTGCAAAGATCAGCGCCGCAAGGTTGGCGGTCAACCGGTCTGTATAGCGTTTAACCAGCAGGTAAAGAAAAAGTACCGCGCCGGTAAAAAAGAACACGGGGACGATCCGGGCGAGAACATCGCTTACACCGCCAATTTTAAAGAGGATAGCGATGATAAAGGTGGTTATCTGAAACTCGAGCTGGCCGTAATTCGGCCCCGGCCCATCGTATTCCAGTTGGGGGTGGAGGATGTTGAACTCGTGCTCGGCGAAGTTGCGCGCGATCGAGGCGGTATCCACCTGCCGCCAGCTCGAGAAATCCACCAGAGGTGCGGTAATCCCATAAAGCCTGATCGAGAAGGCGATTATTAAAATCACCAGCAACCACGGATCGATAGGCAGACCCTTACCCGGTTTCTTACTGCTAACGGTGTTATCACTACTACTGGACGTCATGAAGTTTAGCTTAGTCGAGCTTGCCTAAAAAATCTACCGTCAGGGCAACAAAAAAGCGGGAGAAAGTCTCCCGCTTCGAATGTGCTTGCGCGTTCCGCAGTTAGTTAGCTGTAGAACTCGCCCCGACCGTCACACTTACGTCTGTCGAGACGGTAATATCGATCGTTCGCAGTGCGTTGCTCCACTTGACGTACGCGCCTAAATTCTCGACGACAAACCGCAGCGGAATAAACGTGCTTCCATTTTTCAGGCACGGTTTCGCGTCGAGCTTAACCTCGGTGCCGTTTACCAGCGCGGTATCGGAACCGATTGTCAGGGCAGTGTTTCCGCCCGGATAGATAATGTTTATCTTCTTATCTTCGCTCTGCCACATCACATTGGCGCCGAGCGCCTCAAAGAGCTGGCGTACCGGGACCAGCGTGTGGCCTTTGCTGATGAACGCGGGAGGATTGGAATAGAGCAACTGACCGTTGATGTAGATTAAAAGATCGTTGCTGGGGTTGTTTGAGATATTGAACATGCTTTTTGGATAGGCGACGAATTCCTGAACGAACATCTTGCCGTAAGCGCCGCCATCAATGGCACCTATGCCGACATGCGTGTATTTTGGCTCAAGCATGTTATCTTTATGCGAAGGGCTATTCATCAGGCCCTCGAACGCCGCCTCAACCGTAGGGGCGCCCGCAAGGTTCTCGCCCGCGAGCAACCAGCCATCCGGCACGCCTGCGGCGTTAACCCTATCCAGCAACTCACCCGAAATCGGGGAGCTGTGGCTAAAGAAGCTGTGATCTATCATCTCCTGGCCGTACCTTCGTGCCATGAGTTCAAGCTTGGGGTCGATCTCAAGCGCGTTAAGTCCGCTTGATCTTCTCTCTTTGTTCAAGAGGTTGAGCATATACTGTTCGTCTGCGTTAAGTGTTATTGCGTAAGCTGGTAGGATTAAAATAAAGAGTGTGATCAGGGCTAGGGCGATGAGGACGATAGAGCGTGTCCTAAATCCCATTACAACCATCCTTTCGTGCAGGGCTCACTGCTATTGGCCTTTAGTCTCTTATTAGTATGGATTTGTTAAGCAGCATCCCTATCACGAATTAACGAGTGAAAGTTTGGCGCCCGGCATGTTCGTAGGCATGCTTTAACAGGCGGTCAAACAATTGCTTTAGAAATATATCGACAAGCAGCAAGTTTACTTTAGGGGAGTATGCGGCAGGCAACATAAAGCACAGTATATATGTCATTCTGAGGCGATAGCCGAAGAATCTCGGGTGTTTTATTCTGGATTCCGGCTCCCGGATTCCGGCTTCTATTGTATAATGGTTGAGTCCCTGTTAGGTTCTAATCGAAACAATCAACCGGGTTAAAGAGCGATGAAAAAGGTACTGATCTCAGGCTATTACGGATTTGGAAATACCGGCGACGAAGCAATCCTCTCGGCGATGATTACCTCGCTGCGCTCTGAGATCCCCAATGTCGACATCACCGTTTCATCCTTCCATCCACATGAGACCGAGGCCGGATACGGCGTCAAAGCAATCCCACGATCGATCAAGGATATCCGGCGAACATTAAGGAAAAGCGACCTCTTTATAAGCGGCGGCGGAGGGCTCCTGCAGGATGTGACGAGCGGGCGCAGTCTCGCGTATTATTGCCTGCTTTTAATACTGGCAAGGGTCGAGCGTGTTCCCGTGATGATATACGGGCAGGGGATAGGCCCGATTAAGAGATTCTTCAGCAAATTCTTGGTGAAACTCGCGATTTCGGGGTGTAATGTAATCGCCGTGCGGGACGAGGGGTCAAAGAGGGTTCTCGAAAAGATAGGCGTGCGGCGTGAAATAGTTGTTACGGCCGACCCCGCGTTGCTGCTAAAGCCGGTGCGGGTTTCCAGGCTTGCCGGTGTTAAGCGACCGGCGATTGGTTTTGCGCTGAGGGCGTGGCCGGGGATCGACTTTACGCGTATCGCGAAGGCCGCCGATGAAGTTGCCGACAGGTTTGATGCGAGCGTGGTCTTGATCCCGTTTCACGGCAGCCGTGATAGATCGGTCGCGGAGCAGGTTGCCGGCAGGATGGTGCGGAAGGCTCTGGTAATCGATGATGTCGAGTTACCGTCAGAAACCCTTGGTGTGATCGGGGAGCTGGATGCTCTGGTCGGGATGAGGCTTCACTCGACCATTTTTGCGGCCGTACAGGGGGTTCCTTTTGTTCCGGTTGCGTATGATCCCAAGGTTGAGGAGTTTGCTTCCTCGGTTGGTGCGTTGCAGCCGATTGCATGTAAGGATATTACGTCTGATACGCTTATTCCCAGGATTGAAAAATTGCTCGGGCTCAACGGCGGTTTTGCGTATTCGGTTGAGGGCTTGCGGATGCGGGCAAGACATAACGCTGTTCTTGCAAAGCACCTGCTTAAAGAGCGGCGTATTCTTGGAATACGATTTGATGCGCTTGAGATGGATGAAGCTGCTGCGATTATTGAAGGTTACATAGCAGAGAAAAAGCCTCATCTTGTGGTTACCTTAAATGCCGAGATGATGGTCACGGCCGGAAACGATGAGGGGTTCAGGTCGGTTTTGAAAAAGGCCGATCTTCTCGTCCCCGATAGCATAGGCATCGTGTGGGCGGGACGACTGAGGGCAAGGGTGCCCGGCATAGATATGGTCGATGAGCTGGCCAAGAGGGCGGCTTTGAGGGGCCACAGGGTTTTTATGATAGGTGCAAAGCAAGACGTCGTTGAGGAGGCTGCGGCCGAGTTACAACGGCGCTACCCGGGCTTAAAAATCGTCGGCGCCCGCTGCGGATATTTCTCGAAAAGGGAAGAGAAGCAGGTCGTCGACGAGATCAGGCAAGCGAGCCCGGATATACTCTTTGTCGGGTTGGGGATGGGCAAACAGGAAAAATGGATCGCCAAACACTTGTATTATTTGAACGTGCCCGTATGCCTTGGGGTAGGAGGAAGTTTTGACGTTATCGCCGGCAAGGTAAAACAGGCGCCGGTATGGATCAGGCAGGCGGGGTTGGAGTGGTTGTATCGCTTATTGCAGCAGCCGACTCGGCTGAAAAGAATGCTGGCCTTACCGAAATTCGTCTTCATGGTGATACGCGAGCGCCGCCTGTACTAGTCATATTGCCTTACGTAAAAATCTACTCGAATGGGCTTAGACATCTTTCATATTTGCTGCTACACTTGCGCAAACAGCCCAACATCATACAAGGATAAGAGATATACTTTGAGCAGGGGAAAGTCTCTGGCCATCTCGGCCGTTACAGTAACTATAGCAACCTTTTTGGGCCGGATATTTGGTTTTGTCAGAGAGATGGTTATCGCCAATAAGTTTGGCGCGACCGCCAAGACCGATGCTTTCCTGGTAGCTTTTACTATCCCCAATATTATCTACAGCCTGGTAGTCATGGGTGCGCTTAGCGCGTCGTTTATCCCGGTCTTTACGGGCCTTCTTGCGAATGAAAAAGAGAAGGATGCCTGGCGTTTGGCATACACGATCTTTAACCTGCTCCTGATTATTTTTGGTGTAATAACGGTTCTTCTTATTCTGCTGGCCCCGAAGGTCATATTTCTTTTAGTGCCCGGTTTCGATACGCCGGGCCAATCTGAATTAGCGGCAAACTTGCTCAGGATGATGGCCCCCGCCTTGGTTTTTATGGGCATCTCGGGCCTCATGGCGGGAATCCTCAACTCGTACAACCACTTTGCGGCACCGAGCCTGGTCGCCCTGGTCCAAAACGTCGTAATGGTCGGGTCGATACTGGTTTTTGCCAGCAGGATGGGTATCTACGGTACGGCGGTCGGCCTTCTCTTGGGTTCTATCGGGCAGGTGGTAATACAGCTTCCTTTTGTTATCAAGAGAGGCCTTGCTTTTCGACCCACGCTCAGCTTAAAACATGAGGATCTGGCCACGGTTGGAAAACTCTTTGTGCCGGTACTGATAGGTCTTGGGGCGAGTCAATCAAATACGATAATCGACAAGTGGATGGCGTCATTCTTGAGCGTTGGCAGTATCACCTACCTCAATGACGCTTTCAAAGTCGGCAGCCTGCCGTTGAATACGCTGGTCGCTGCGATAGCTATAGTGCTGTTTCCGATGTTATCGAGACACGCCGCAAGGGATGATGTGGATTCGCTAAAAAACACGGTCTCGCTTGGCATCAGGATGATAGCGCTCGTAGCGATCCCGTCCACCGTGAGCCTCTTTGTTTTAAGCTTTCCGATAATCAAGCTGCTGTTCCAGCACGGGGCGTTCGGACCCGACGCAACACGCGCAACGGCGCCGGCGCTTGCGGCTTACTCCTTCGGCCTTTTCGCTATGGGGCTCAACATGCTGATCGTAAGAGCTTTTTATGCGTTGAAAGACGGTATAACGCCCATGAAGGCATCCATAGCCTTCATGTTTATGCTTGTAGGGCTCGATCTTGTGTTTATGCGGTTCATGGCGCACGTAGGTCTTGCCGTCGGGTATGCGCTCGCGGTGAGCTTGATGGTACTGATACTTCTTCGGGGACTGCGCAAGCGCTTAGGTGGTATAAACGGGCTGCAGATAGCCAGGTCGCTCTCGAAGATACTGGTAGCGGCATTGGCAATGGGGGTTGCAACATGGGCCGCCTCCGGATATCTCACGGGTCTGCCGGGCTCGGGCTCTAAACTGCACGAGCTCACTATTGTCGGGGCGTCTCTCGGCGTCGGGGCGGCCGTCTACACCGCGCTTCTTGTGCTCTTGAAGGCGGACGAGGTGATGCTGGTCTGGCAGGTTGTGCGCTCCAAGCTCTCCCGTAACGGGCTTGCACCCGACGGTATTGTCAGGTAAAGCGGCTCTCAGGGTTAAACTAATCAAGTATTCTATGTTAATATAAGGAATTGTGATTTGGTGGTACGGTAGTTATGGTAGCGCTAAACCGGCGACGGGTCGAGAAGGGACTTAGACGGACATAATAGAGCAGGTAAGGCAGAACTTAAAGGACGCTCTACGATACATAAACGACAGGATTACCGGTACCGTGGACGTCGGGATAATCCTTGGCTCCGGGCTAGGAAGTCTGGTCGATGCTGTTGAAAATCCCAAGGTGTTTCCATATAAAGAAATACCTCATTTTCCCAAGTCGACTACGGAGGGCCACCCCGGCAATCTGGTAATCGGCAAGTTGGCGGGAAAACGGGTTGCTATCATGCAGGGGCGTTTTCATTACTACGAAGGCTATACCTCTTCGGGAGTCGCTTTTCCAATCAGGGTTCTAAAGGGGTTGGGTGCACATGCCGTTATCATCACCTGTGCCGCAGGCGGTTTAAGGACCGATCTTAAAGCAGGCGACATTATGGCGATAACCGATTACGTGAATTTAATGGGCGCAAACCCGCTCATCGGGCCAAACGACGAGCAGTTCGGGCCGAGATTCGTCGATATGTCGGAAGCTTTTGATAAGGGGCTTCTCGCCACTGTCGAGGACGCTGCGCGGCAGGAAGGCGTTGATTTAAAGGAGGGCGTTTACGTCGCGGTGCTGGGCCCGAGCTATGAAACACCGGCTGAGATAACGTTTATGAGAACCATCGGTGATGCCGTGGGTATGTCCATGGTGCCCGAGGTTATTGCGGCGCGGCATTTGGGGATGAAGGTACTTGGAATGGCCGCTATCACCAATACGCCGCAGGCAGAGCGCAAGCTAAGTCATGAGGAAGTTCTAATTGAAGCGCAGAGATGCTCGGAGAAGTTGATAAAACTCATACTCAGGGTTTTGGAAGGTGTATAGAATATGATTTAAGAATATGATTTAAGCAGATCATCTAAGAAGATGTAAGGAGTCGTCTTCTTAGATGACAGGAAGTTTAAAAATAGATTCAAGAGGGAGCGAATAGTGATGAAGTATGACGTAAAAGATCTCGGCCTCGCCGAAGCCGGAAAGAAAAGAATTGAATGGGCCGACAAAGATATGCCGGTTTTGCGGCTGATACGCGAGCGTTTTGAGCGCGACAAACCGCTTAAAGGCATAAGGGTATCGGCGTGCCTCCACGTTACCTCAGAGACGGCCAACCTTATGAGGACGTTAAAGGCCGGTGGCGCCGACGTAGTTCTTTGTGCGTCAAATCCGCTCAGCACGCAGGATGAGGTTGCCGCGTCGCTCGTAAAGGACTATGAAATACCGGTGTTTGCCATAAAGGGCGAGGATGATGCGACCTACTATAGGCATATTAACGATGCCCTCGATCATCATCCGCAAATGACAATGGACGACGGCGCCGATCTTGTATCGGTACTTCACACCGAGCGCCCCGATCAGGTAAAAGATATCATAGGGGGAACCGAGGAGACCACAACCGGCGTAATCAGGCTTAAAAGTATGGCCGAGCAGAGCGTGCTTAAGTACCCGATTGTCGCTGTAAACGATGCGCTAACAAAGCACTTTTTCGATAACCGCTACGGCACCGGGCAGAGCACGGTCGACGGCATTCTGCGTGCGACCAATGTTTTGCTTGCCGGTAAGACCTTTGTTGTTTCCGGTTATGGGTGGTGCGGCAGGGGACTCGCCATGCGCGCGAACGGTATGGGGGCTAATGTGGTTATCATCGAGGTCGACCCGCTGAAGGCGCTCGAGGCTGTTATGGACGGTTACCGGGTAATGACCTCGGTTGAAGCGGCTATGATCGCCGATATCTGGGTTACGGCGACCGGCGACCTGCACGTGATAGATGAGCGGCACTTTAAAGTTATGAAGGACGGCGCTATTATCGCCAACAGCGGTCACTTTAATGTTGAGATAAACATACCGGCCCTCGAGGCCATGTCCGAGCCCCGCAGGGAAGTACGCCCGTTTGTGGATGAATTCCTGACAAATGACGGTAGGCGTATTTACTTACTTGCCGACGGCAGGCTGGTAAACCTTGCCGCCGCCGAGGGCCATCCGGCAAGCGTTATGGATATGAGCTTTGCAAATCAGGCGCTCTCGGCCGAGTATATGCTTGCTACGGGCAAGAAGTTAGAGGATACCGTCTATCCGGTTCCGGCCGATATCGATGCCGATATCGCCAAGCTGAAGCTCGCGTCGATGGGTATCAAGATAGACAAACTCACCGAGGAGCAGGATAAATACCTGCATTCATGGGAGATGGGCACGTAATTCATGTGAGTTTTTTCATTAAGGGGAGGAAGATGAAGACTGTTGCTTGGGCCGGCTGCGAAGAAGGAAGGACCGTAGGTTGGAGAAACTGCAAGGTAGTCCTGCTCGATCAGAACGCTTTGCCTCATAAAGAGGTGTTTATCGAGACATCGGATTATCTGCGGGTAGCCGAGGCCATCAAGACGCTGAGCGTAAGAGGAGCGCCGGCGATCGGGGTAGCCGCGGCATACGGCCTAGCCCTTGCAGGCTTGCAATCCAACGCCAAGGGCACACCGGAGTTTCTGCAGGAGATCGATCATGCAGCGGGCGTGCTGGGTTCCACCAGGCCGACCGCGATAAACTTGTTCTGGGCGCTCGATCGCATGAAAAAGACGGCGCACGGCAACTCACATCTTGCGGTAAGCAGGATGAAGAGGATTCTCAAAGAAGAGGCCGACGATATCGCCGATGAGGAACTTAAGATGAGCAGGCGTATGGGCCAGTTCGGCGCTGATCTATTGAAGAGCGGT
>NZ_PFNG01000185.1:0-2160 GCF_002791875.1 Candidatus Aquicultor secundus
GACACGATAATTATGGTGTTCTGGCACTAGTTTCTTATTCACGAGTATAAATAAAAACCACGCTAGCTTTTCGCCTACTTTCGAGTGAGCGATAAGCCTACGTGGCTCGTTTAAAATCGTGTTCGGTTGTCTTTAGTTTCTTTATCCAGCCGTCCTCTGTCTTCATGGCAGAGTATTTAGTGATCATCTTAGCATTCACATATATGCTAGTCAATTTCTTTTTCACTTCTTTTTCCAAAAAAACAAAAGCCGACAAATTAAGCCTAAAAGCTCGCGAAGCGATAAGAGATGGAAATTTCGAAATTGACACAACTTCTCTAAAGAGGTATGTTTTTAAACTAAACAAATAAATATTTGCAAAGCTCCAGGTGCCTCGGTTTGAAAAACTGAGGATAATAGGGAATCAGGTGTAAGTCCTGAGCGGTGGGGCCACTGTAAATGGTTAGCTATTCCAAAGACCACTGGATGGTAGCATCCGGGAAGGTGGAATCCAGTAACGAGCCATGAGCCAGTAGACCTGCCTGGAGTTTCAACTTGAGCGCCTCCCATCCAGAGGACCGTGTTGACTTTTAGCTTGATCTTAACGCGATCCCGGCCATGAGGCCGGGATTATTTTTTGCTTGAGAGCGTCTTAAATTCAGATGCTTTATGAACGCCAAAGAAGAAGGGTGTGATCGATGTATAGTTGATGTAGCCATACCTGGTTTGCTATGAAAGCTATTAACTGACTTTTGCTGAAAGGAGATGGGCGACTTTTATGATGCTGAGAGTATTTAAAGATGCAAACAACCGGAAGTACTTTAAGGTTCTAATGTTATTCAGTATATTCACCGTTTTTTTCAACTACCCGAACGACGCTTATGCCATGCATATCATGGAAGGCTTCCTGCCAATTAAATGGTGTATCTTCTGGGGGGTTATGACACTTCCCTTTTTGATTATAGGTATGCGCTCCATCGGCAACACAGTGAAGAAGCACCCGGAAACTAAAATGCTGCTGGGTTTAGCCGGGGCCTTTACCTTCGTCCTTTCCGCCCTGAAAATGCCTTCGGTTACAGGCAGTTGCTCGCACCCCACCGGGGTTGGTCTGGGGACGGTGCTGTTCGGACCGACAGCCATGTCTGTTTTGGGGTTTATCGTGCTGATTTTTCAAGCCCTGCTGCTGGCTCACGGAGGTCTTACCACGCTGGGGGCAAACACCTTCTCCATGGCTGTAGTGGGGCCGCTTGTGGCTTGGGGCCTCTACAGACTTTGCGTTAAGCTAAAGACGCCGCTCCGGGTGGGTGTCTTTCTGGGGGCAGTGTTCGGAGATCTTTTCACGTACGTGACCACTGCCGCTCAATTGGCGTTGGCATTTCCCGCACAAATTGGGGGCTTTGCGGCTTCATTTGAAAAATTCTTAGGGATTTTTGCCGTTACCCAGATTCCACTTGCAATCAGCGAAGGCTTATTGACCGTTGTTGTATTCAACCTGCTGACAGCTCACAATAAAAAAGAACTGGAGGATTTGACCGTGCTGACAGCCGGTAACAGTGCATTAGAAGGGGTGGACGGCAGATGAGAAAGACCAACACCATACTCATCCTCATAGTAATATTGTTAGTGGCCTCGCCTCTGTTTCTAGTTGGTCATAAGGCTGAGTTCAGCGGTGCTGACGACCAGGGCACCACGGCCATCGCGCAAGTACATCCCGGCTATAAACAGTGGTTCAAACCCATATGGGAGCCACCCAGCGGTGAAATTGAATCCTTTTTCTTCGCCCTGCAGGCGGCCATCGGGGCCGGCTTTATCGGCTATTTTTTAGGTTCCTCGAAGTCTAAAAAAGAGGCCGACGCCAGCGAGGAAGCCTGATAGAAAGCCAGATAGGGGTAGAGTTTTGCTGAAAATAGACCAGTACGCATATATCAACAGGATAGCCGACATGCATCCGATAGAGAAGAGCATTCTAGCACTCGCAACGATGGTCATATGCCTGGCTTTTTCCGCACCTCTTACCTCTGTGCTGGTGATTTTGTTTATGGCAGTGCTGTCAATTCTGGTAGCCGGGATACCTGCCCGCTTTTACCTTAAGCTGATGTCGTTGCCGCTATTTTTCTTGGTAACAGGAGTCTTGACAGTGGCTCTCAACTTTACCACCACCTCGCCGGATTCCTTCTTGTG
>NZ_PFNG01000136.1:0-9612 GCF_002791875.1 Candidatus Aquicultor secundus
GCTCAGAATGACAGGCAACAGCAGTCTGTGAGTGTTCTCTAGATTCGGAGTTTATCCTGAGCGATAGCGAAGGACCTGCTCAGAATGACAATTGCTGGCGTTTAGAATGACACTTTGAGATGCGAGGTAACAAGTATATGGCTTTTGCATCGCATTAAACGGGTATTAATATAGTTACAAGACAAGCGGGATAGGCGAAAATCAAAAGTTGAGGTTGAGAAGATGAATAAAGCGGTTATAGACGTAAGAGACATCATCGATGATATCGGGGCCGAAGAGGAATTCTCGTTTGAGGAAAAGTTCTCTCCTATTAAGACAGAGACGACAAATATCGAATTCGTCGAACCGGTGAAATTCGATATAAAAGCGCAGAACACCGGCTCGGGCATTCGCATCAAGGGCCATATAAGATCGGCGCTTAAACTCGTATGCAGCCGTTGCCTCAACGAATTCAGCTTTCCGGTCGACTGGGCGATAGACGAGATATTCTATAAACCGCCGGCCCCCGAAGAGGAAGCCTACACTATGAAAGACAGCACCATCGACCTCGGCCTTCCCACCGACGAAGAATTCGTGCTTGCTATTCCCATGAAACCTCTATGTAAAGAGGCCTGCGGGGGAATCTGCCCCATCTGCGGCGAACCCATAACCGGAAAGCACAAACCGCACGAAGAAGTAAAAATCGACGCGAGACTTGAAGTGCTTAAAAAACTGCTCGAGGACCAGGAGCAAAAGTAATTACTAAAGGAATAGGTATGAGAATCGATATATCCGGAGCGAGAAAGACCATTTCGCTCGCTATTATAAGCTTTCTTCTTATTGCTATCGCCGTATTTTTAGGATCGTGCGGGGGCGTTGTTGTTGGTTCGGGAAACGTAAAGACAGAAACCAGGGATGTGCGTAACTTTAATAGGATTTCGCTGGACGGGATGGGTAACCTCATTATCAAGCAGGGCGATACGGAATCCCTTAAGATCGAAGCCGAGGATAACATCCTTCCGCAGATTATAACTGCCGTTAACAACGGGCAGCTGGATATAAGCTTCAAAAGGGCGGGCTTTCCGATTAGGCTTGTGCCTAGCAAACCGATAAACTTCTTCGTAACGGTAAAAAACCTCAACGGCATCGACCTCTCGGGCGTGGCTAATATTAAAGAGGCCAAGATAAAGACGGATACGATGGATCTTTCGACAAGCGGGTCGAGCGACGTAACCCTTAACATTGAAGCAAACGAGCTTACGTCCAGGTCGTCGGGGTCGACCAAGTTCAATATGTCGGGTACGGTCGACCGCCAGCAAGTGGACATCAGCGGGTCGGGCACGTACTCGGCGGCGGACCTTGCCAGCCAAGACTGCGGGGTCACCATCAGCGGCTCGGGTAGCTGCACCGTTAGGGCCAGCGGCACACTTGATGTCCGTATCAGCGGAAGCGGCGAGGTATCCTATATCGGCAATCCCTCGGTAGCCCAAAGCATATCCGGCTCCGGCACGGTTCGAAAACTATCTCGTTAATCTATCACCCGGCCTCTAACGATGCCATCTTTAATTAGCCGCCAAAAGGATATATGATAGTCGTATGCCGTCAACACCAAACCGAAGTCGCATCATCTTAATAATTATATTTATGGTATGCCTGGTCGCCGCAGTAGGCATCGTTCTGGCATCGCCACCTGTATCCGACAAAGGGTCGTCGGCTGTTGCAAGCAAAACGGTCGGCCCCGCAACATTCCAATCCCAGGAATCAACCCCGGGTGCGCCGTTTCGCTTTGTTGTTATGGCTGATAGCAGGGGCTCTACCAAGGGCGTGAATGAGTCGGTGCTGCGAACGATTATGGGGAAGGTAAAAAAGCTTTCGCCACAGCCCAAGTTCGTCTTTTTTACGGGCGATATGGTCGGCGGCGGTCCCACGGTAGCACGACAGCTGGATTTCTGGAAAAGCGTTATGGATGATTACTATCCGCTCAAAGCCATCTACCCGGCAATCGGCAACCATGAGGGAAAAGAGCCGGTTTTCTCAAAAGCGTTTACATATCTGCCAAACGAAATGGTGACCGGCTACGGCCACACGGTCTACTGGATTAATTACGGCAATGCCGATTTCTTTGTCCTTAACTCAAACCGCTCGCATGAAGTAACGGCCGCCGAACGCAACTGGCTCGATAAGGCATTGAAAAATAGCGCAAAGAACCTACACTTTGTCTTCGTCCACGAGCCCGCCTATCCCACGGGATCGCATTTGGGGTCGTCCCTCGATGCTAACAAGCTTTCGCGAGATAAATTATGGACGATATTTGACGCGCGTGGCGTAACGCTCGTGTTCGTAGGCCATGAGCACAACTACGCGCGCCGCCACATCGACTCGGCCATGAATGAGACGATAAAAGGTACGAGATTTGGTTTTAAGCGAAAGATATACCAGGTGACAAGTGGATCCGTCGGGGCGCCGCCTACTTCGACGTATAAGAGTAAAACCGGTGTGGATGTACCTCCAAAAGCGGTCTATAACTACTCGGTCGTAGATGTTTCCGGCGGCAAGGTAAGCGTACGGGTCTTCGACTCAAAAAACAAATGTATCGATAAATTCTCGATAGGCAAGTAACAGGCACTCTACTACACTTGCTTCTCACAAACCCTCACCCAGACCCGTAATACCATTATTCTGGACCCTTGACTCAGGCCTCCGGAACCTAATAGGGCTGGACATAACAGCCGCTCGCATGTAAAATAAATGCTGTTGTTTAAGCCTATCCAAGCCTGCGTCTTGGCAGGCTTTTAGTTTTGGTGTAGCATTTTAGTTTGTTATGGGTAAGAAACGCATAACTTGAAATTTCTAGATGTTCCGGGGAGGTGCTAATAGATGGCAGTACCCAAGAGGAGAACCTCAAAAGCAAGAAGAGACTCACGTCGCGCTCACTGGAAAGCGGTTTCCGGTCCGGCACTGGTGGAGTGTCCGCAGTGCCACGAGCAGAAACTGCCGCATCGCGTATGCTCGTCATGCGGGTATTATAACCGCAAGCAGGTTCTTGAAGTCGAGTAGTAAAAGCTTTAAAAGCCACAGAAACACACATAAAAGAATATGTTAGATGCAAGACACAAGATATGCAAAGTAAAAACCCTCGATAGGTGGTTTACATGCTTGATGTGTTGTTTTGCCCAAAGGGAGTTGCGGTTGTCGGGGTGGGCCGGGAAGAGGGAAGCGTCGGCCACGAAATATTCGACAACATACGAGCAGCAGACTTTAAAGGTAAGTATTTCGCCGTGAATCCTAAAGCACAGGAAATTCACGGCGAAAAAGTTTATCCATCCATAAAGGATATTCCGTACCCCGTCGATCTAGCCGTCATCGTGGTCCCGGCCCATCTGGTCCCCCAGGTTATGGAGGAGTCGGGCGAGAAGGGGGTCAAGGTGGCGGTTATTATTTCGGCCGGGTTGGTTTAAAGAGACCGGCATCGAGGGCGCCCGCCTCGAGCACCGGGTAATAGATATCGCCAACCGATACGGGATGCGTGTTTTAGGCCCCAATTGCCTCGGCGTCTCAAATACCGGCTGCGGTCTTAACGCAACGTTTGCAAAAGAAAACCCTATTACCGGGGATATAGCGATGATATCGCAATCCGGGGCGCTTCTGACCGCAATCCTGGATTGGGCCAAGGCCGAGCGAATCGGTTTCTCAAAGGTCGTAAGCCTTGGAAACAAGTCCGATATCAGCGAGATCGACCTGCTTGATGCCCTCAAGGATGATGAGCAAACCAAAGTCATCTGCGCCTACATGGAAGGCATTAACCGGGGTCGTGAGTTCATAAACACGGCGGCCATAGTCTCAAAAAAGAAGCCCATTATCGCGATAAAATCGGGCGTTACCGATGCCGGCGCACGGGCGGTTTCCTCGCATACGGGGACGCTTGCCGGTTCTAATCAGGCATTTGACAGCGCATTCCGGCAAAGCGGCGTCATACGCGCCGATTCCGTCGAAGATCTTTTCGATTATGCGGTAGGTTTTGCCTATCAACCCCTTCCGCTAGGCAGAAACGTGGCGATTCTAACCAACGCGGGCGGGCCGGGCATTATGGCGACGGATGCCTGTGAAGAACACGGTGTGCCTCTGGCTTCGTTCGAGCACGAGACGGTCGATGCGCTTCGGGCCGTATTACCTGCCGCGGCGGGTGTATATAACCCGATTGACGTGCTTGGCGACGCCAAGCCCGATAGGTATCGCACAGCGATGCAGATAGCGCTTAACGATGCCAACGTAAACGCCATGATCGTCATTCTTACCCCGCAGGCCATGACCGACATCGACGAGACCGCGCGTACAATCGTCGAGGTTTCACACGCTTTTCCCGAGAAACTGATCTACGCCTGTTTCATGGGGCGGGCCGACGTCGCATCGGGTGTTAAGATATTAACCGATAACAAAATTCCCAACTATTACTATCCTGAAAGAGCCGTAGCAACCCTGGCCGCGGTACTTCATTACATAGAATACCTCAACCAGCCCCCGCAAACGTATGAGGTATTCAAGGCACGCAAGGCAACCGTTAAGGATATCTTCGAGGATGCCGGGCGGCATGGCAGAAGAAATCTACCCGATATCCAGGCATCCCAGGTGGCGGATGCCTACGGGATACGCATCGCGCGCTCTATCCTCGCACACGATGTGGACGAGGCCGTACGGGTGAGTAAGTATTTTGGATTCCCGCTCGTTCTGAAGATAGCCTCGCCGGATATCCTGCATAAAAGCGACGTCGGGGGTATAGCGGTTGCCATAAAAGATGAAGCCGAACTCGAGAATTCATACAATCAAATTATCGCCAACGTAACGAGGTTTATGCCGCAGGCCGGAATCTGGGGCGTAAGCGTCCAGGAGATGATATTCGGGGCCAGGGAAACGATTATCGGCGTAAACAGAGACCCCCAGTTCGGCCACCTGATCCTGTTCGGCCTCGGTGGTATTTACGTTGAAGTCCTGAAAGACGTAGCGTTTAGAATCGCCCCCGTATCCAAGCAAGAGGCCAAAAAGATGGTACAGGAAATACGCGCCTATGCCTTACTGCGGGGCGTGAGAGGGCAGCCGGGCGCCGATATAGATGCGATTGTTGCCACAATTCTGAAAATATCCCAGCTCGTAACGGATTTTCCGCAAATCATCGAGATGGATATCAACCCGTTCATGGTTCTCAATAAAGGTCAGGGCGGTGTCGCCGCTGACGTTAGGATTACGATAGGAGAGTGAGGGAGAGATGGCGGTCCTATACATTGTTTCAACCGAGGCATATTCAGGGAAAACGGGCTTGTGCCTGAGCCTCGGGTTAGAGTTACTGGAGAGGGGCTTTAAGATCGGCTACATGAAACCGGTCGGCACACTTCCCGGGATAGTTAACGATAAAATAGTCGATCTTGATGCGTACTATATTCTCAAACACCTTGGCATCGAGGAAAACCTAGAGGATGTCTCGCCGATCTCTTTAACCCGCAAATTCATGCACGCACACCTCAGGGGCGAAGAATGCGACTGCAGCAGCGTCATAAAGAAAGCGTTCGATAGGATATCTAAGGGCAAAGACATCATGCTGCTTGAAAATGGGGCTGACGTAAACGAGGGCCGGTTCATCAATGCGGCCGCATTCCAAATCGCCGGGGAGCTAAACGCAAGCGCGCTCTTTATCGCGCGGTTTCGCTCGGAACTTGTGGTTGACGATATTCTCGCGGCGCGAGATTTAATGGGCGACAGGTTCCTGGGTCTCGTCTTAAACCAGGTGCCGAGCAGCCAGCGCGAAACCGTCGATATGATAATCCCTTACCTTAAGAAGAAGGGGATTACAACTTACGGCATACTTCCCCAGGATAAGACGCTGATGTCGGTAACAGTTGGCGAAATCGCCGACCATTTAAACGGCACCATTCTGACCGCCACCGAAAAAACCAACGAGCTGGTCGAAAACTTCATGGTTGGGGCCATGGGCCAGGAAAAGGCGCTTCGCTTCTTCCAGCGCACCGCAAACAAGGCCGTTATCACGGGCGGCGACCGTGCAGATGTTCAGCTTGCGGCGCTCGAAACGCCGACAAAGGCACTCATCCTTACCGGCAATATGCAACCCAGCCCAATCGTGATGGCCCGCGCCGAAGACCTCGGCATCCCGATGATTCTGGTGGACCTCGATACGCTGCACGCGGTTGAAAAGACGGACGAGCTGGTCGGTCGCGTCCGAATCCACCAGGCCCAAAAGGTGGAACGCTTCCGCGAACTGGTACGATCTAACATCAACGTGGATGGGATTATCGCAGATTTAGGGCTATAAAAGTACATAGCTTTACATCCTGCATACACCGCCCTATAAACCGGATATTATCAAGCACGCTTACATACAGATGCTAAACCGCCAGCTCTTTACTATTGCCTGATAGCAGCAAAATCCTGTAATCTTATTATCTAGTAATTGCTTGCAGAATAGCGCCTGGAAATAGATTTCTGCTGCAAAAAACGATTTCGTGATATCTTAGAGTATTGATACCTGAATACAACCCAGATAATTAAACAGCAAATAACGAGGCAGCCAATACGAATGAAGAATATAGTAGTTGCAGTCGATGTGATGGGCGGCGACCGCGGCCCGGATGAGATGATCAAAGGTGTTTTAAGCGCGGCGCAGATCGTCCGGCACGTTGATATCGTTCTTCTGGGACCGGAAGACCTTCTACAATCCAAACTTGAAAAAATCGAGCATCCGAATAACATCAAAATCGAGAATGCGCCCGATGTTATAAGCATGAGCGACGAGCCGGCCTGGGCCGTTCGAAATAAGGGGCAGTCGACGATAGTCGTCGGCAGCAAGATGATAAAGAAAGGCAAGGCGCACGCGCTTGTCAGCCCTGGGAATACGGGTGCGATGATGGCCGCCGGCCTGCTCATTATGGGCAGGATAAAGGGCGTGTCCAGACCCGCGATAGCAATCCGGTACCCGGTGAGAAAAAGCGATGTTTACCTGATGGATGCGGGGGCGAATGCCGATTGCAAGCCCGAGAACTTGCTCGAGTTTGCAATTATGGCGAACATATATCTGAATTCGGTTATGAAGATCGAGAATCCATCGATCGGGCTTCTCAGCATCGGCGAAGAACATACTAAAGGTAACGAGCTGGTCAAAGAGACATACCGGCTGCTTGAAAATTCCGGGCTTAATTTTTACGGTAACGTCGAGGGGCGGGATATCCCGCGAGGTACGACCAACGTGATTATCTGCGACGGCTTTACCGGCAACATCGTTCTTAAGCTTTCCGAGGCGCTTGTTAAGGAAGTATTCGTGGAGCTAAAGGCAGTCATCAGCAGCTCGCTGGTCGGCAAAATCGGCGCGTTCTTGTTGAAACCGAGTCTTATTAAACTAAAGAAACGGCTCGACCACGAGGAATACGGAGGGGCGCTTTTGCTCGGCGTCAATGGGGTCAGCATTATTTGTCATGGAAGCTCGTCCGCAAAGGCGATACATAATGCGATACTTCTTGCGGTAAACGCAGTTGAAGGCGGCGTCGTCTCTAAGATTAAAGATGATCTGAAAGGAAAAGCAAGGATTAATGTCTAAAATTTCAGTTGGAATCGTGGGTGTTGGCGTTCACGTTCCTGAAAAAGTACTGACCAACTTCGACCTGGAACAAATGGTCGATACAAGCGATACCTGGATACGCACGCGAACAGGTATCGCAGAACGGAGAGTAGCCGCAGAAGGCATCGCAACATCCGACCTCGCGGTCGAAGCGGCTAAAGCGGCACTTGATGATGCGGGAATTACCGCGGACGAGGTAGACCTCATACTGGTCACAACCTCTACCCCGGATATGATTTTCCCGTCGACGGCTTGCCTAGTGCAAAGTAAACTTGGGATTGCCGGATGCGCGGCGTTCGATCTTCAGGCCGCTTGCACCGGCTTTGTGTATGGATTTACGGTTGCGGCGCAGTTCATTGAAACCGGAATGTATAAGACGGTCCTTTTGATCGGCGCCGATGCCTTTACAAAATACGTAAACTGGCAGGATCGAAACACCTGCGTGCTCTTTGGCGACGGGGCAGGCGCAGTTGTGCTTCGCCGGGTCGATGATGGTTACGGACTGCTCAGCAGCTATCTTGCAGCGGATGGAAGTGGCGCTGACCTGCTCAAAATCCCCGCAGGAGGATCGGCCTTGCCGGGAAACGAATACTCTATTGAAAACAACCTTCACTACGTCCAGATGGTCGGGGGCGAAGTGTTTAAGTTTGCGGTGAGGATTTTGCCTGAGGCCGGCACAAAAGCACTTGAAAAAGCGGGCCTTACCGTAACCGACGTCGATTATCTTGTACCGCACCAGGCGAATATCCGCATAATAAACGCGGCGGCGGATCGGCTCGGTATCAACAAAGAAAAAATCATTGTAAACTTAGAAAAGTACGGGAACACGTCCACGGCCTCTATTCCGTTGGCGCTCTACGACCTGTACGCATCGGGAGGCCTCAAGCGGGGCGACGTATTGCTCTTTGTCGGCTTTGGGGCTGGGCTTACGTGGGGTGCCAATGTTATCAGATGGTCTGAGGGAGGGGGAAGGTAGTGATTCGAACGAGACTTTGCGATTTACTTGGGATTGACTATCCGATTATACAGGGGGGTATGGCCTGGGTATCAACGGCCGAGCTTGTCGCCGCCGTTTCCAACGGTGGTGGTTTAGGTATTATTGGCGCAGGTCATATGCCGACCGACATACTGCGCCAGGAAATACGCAAAACCAAGGAGCTTACCGACAGGCCCTTTGGTGTGAATTTAATGCTGCTAACCCCCCATATCGAAGAGCTGATCCAGGTATCGCTGGAGGAACACGTCCCCGTTGTGACGACAGGCGCCGGGAATCCGAGTACGTTTATCAATAAGTTTAAAGAGATAGGGACAAAGGTTATTCCGGTTGTGCCGTCTATTGCGCTTGCCCAGCGGATGGAAAAAGTTGGTGCAGACGCCGTAATAGCAGAGGGTACCGAATCGGGCGGCCACATCGGCGAGCTTACGACAATGGTGCTCGTACCGCAAGTTGTGGATGCGGTAAGCATTCCTGTTATCGCAGCCGGCGGTATCGCCGATGGGCGTGGCCTAGCGGCGGCCCTGGCGCTTGGCGCTGCCGGCGTGCAGGTTGGAACCAGATTCGTCTGTGCGACAGAATGCACCGTGCATGAAAATTACAAGCAAAAAGTTCTTGGTGCAAAGGACAGGGACACAACAGTTACGGCGCGCTCAACAGGACATCCGGTTCGGGTGTTAAAAAATAGGCTCACACGCGAGTTCGAGCAGATGGAAAAAGAGGGGGTCCCGGTAGAAGAGCTAGAATCCCTCGGCGTCGGCAAACTACGTCTTGCCGCTAAAGAAGGCGACGTCGATCACGGTAGCGTGATGGCCGGTCAAGCAGCGGGTCTGGTCAAAAATATCATGCCTGCGGCGGCAATCATCAAAGAAATGGCAGCCGACGCAGAGAAAACCATCGGCAAGCTCAGGGACATCATTACAGCCGGTAACCCTATTAAAGTGTAGCAAGAAATTAAGATACGGTAATGTAAGATACGATAATGTAAGTCAGCTGTCATTCTGAAGCGTTGTGAAGAATC
>NZ_PFNG01000128.1:0-7788 GCF_002791875.1 Candidatus Aquicultor secundus
TGGAATACCAGAGAAGGCCGGATAAGGAATACCACCATCGCGAGGCGGACGTCTTTGCCCTGGAGCTTTGCATTCCGACGCGTCTCATACAACGCGAAGCTTTTAGCTGGTTCAACGACCATAAATTCCTGGCCAATCTTTTTGGGGTCAGCGAGCCGTTGATGGTTAAGAAGATGGAAGAGCTGCAGCTTATCCCAAAAGGAAAGTTTAGTTGGCTTTATGCCGATGCGAAGGCCATTTAGCGGGCATAAGGATATCCGCTCCGCGCGGCAAAAATTTTTATCCTGCAACAACACAATTAGTGCATATCACCGCAAATAATCCATATTATACCAAAATTATGCTAAAGCAGAGGGAAAAGCCAACCGATAACTGTACAAATAGTACAGTGATGCACATGTAGTAACGGTTAGCAAGCAGCAAGCAGTATGGTTGTTTAACCGGAAGGGGGTTGGCAGTAGGCGGCAGGAAACGGGAACAACGGCATAGCGACGACGAACGCGTAGGGGGTGCGGAACGTTTTTCGCAAGCAATCAACAGTCTCGTTAAGATTTTAGGAGGGTTTAAAATGTTAGCATGGTTTTACGGAAAATTAGCTTCGTATCTTAGGGAAGAGGATGGCGCAACCGCAGTTGAGTACGGCATAATGGTTGCCCTGATCGCAGCGGTTATTATCGGAACGGTAGTGACACTCGGCGGTAAGATTCTTACAGCATTCCAGACAGTTGTTAGTAACCTTGGTTAAGGGATTTCCATCACCTCAAATAGGCCCCGTGTTAAACAGCACGGGGCCTACTTCTCAAAGCGATTGTAAGAAACGCGCGATTTATAAGCGGTTCATGAGTGTTTAGTAAGCGGCTAGTAAGTCATTAGTAAGTAATAAGTAAGTGATAAGTATGAGCAGGTTATTATGTCTTTATAAAAATATCAAGAACGAACGGGGGGCAAGCTCGGTTGAGTTTGCGATTATCCTCCCGGTTTTGATCCTTATCTTATTTGCGATTTTTGAGTTCGGTCTTACTTACCGCGATTATCTGGCCATCACGCATGCGGCCAGGGAAGGGGCGCGAATGGCCGCGGTCGGTGAATATAGCGAGACCGAAATAAGGGAGAGGGCGTATCCGGTATCCCCAAGCTCGATATCTATCAGCTATCCCGGCGGCACAGAACATGGGGAGCCGGTCGAAGTTCAGGTTACCTTCGATAGGCCGTTACATATACCTTTATTTGACATTAAGAAGGTTCATCTCACCAGTAAAGCGCGCATGCGCATTGAGTACTAGTGGAATTTCGAATTACGAATTGGTGAAGGTATGAGATTGAGAAAAAGGATGAATTCCATGGGGACGATAGAGCGCTTACGTGAAGAGCGAGGGGTAGTCATGATAGTGGTTGCGGCTGCGCTGACGGCGCTTGTCTTAAGCGTAGCGGTTGTAGTGGATATCGGTCTGCTCTATCAAGAACGAAGGCAACTGCAGACAAGCACCGATTCGGCCGCACTGGCGGCCGCTATGGATTTAGCCGAGGGCAAATCGGTCTCGGAAGCAACCTCCAGGGCGGTTGAGTACGTATCGTCTAACGCGAACGTTTCGCCTTCGCAGATCACGGTTGATTTCCCGGGGTCTGCCCGGGTCCGTGTTACCGCGAGCACGCAGCGCAGCATCTTCTTTGCGAGTCTTGTGAACAAGAGCACCGCCAACGTAAAAGCGCAGTCGACTGCCGCTCTTGGGGCGGCGAATGGTGTCGCAAATCTCGTACCCTTTATCGTTCCGCTACAGAAGGTGGCGGATTACACCGGCGGGTCAAATGTGGGTACGTTCGATATCGGTGAAGACCGGCCGCTCGATGTGTTCAGCATCATGCAATCTACAAGCGGCGACATTATTATCTACACGATCACCTATAACAACAACGGTAACAAACCAGAGAGCATAACCGTTTGTGACGGTATCCCGTCCGGGACGGTGTATGATGGCGGGTCGGCTACCAACGGTGGCTCGTACGACCCATCTTCTAAGCAGGTTACCTGGAGCTTTGGGGACGTCCAGCCCGGCGATTACCGGTTGATGAAGTTCTCGGTGAGGGCTACGTCCGGTTCTGTCGGTTCGATCTCTAATACCGCCTATTTGACTACCGACAACGGCAAGACCGTAAGCGCAAACACAGGGAACAGTCCGCAGAGGGGATACTTCTGGCTGTGCGACTTTAATGATGGCAGCAACGGTGTTCCGGAGTTTGATGCGTGGATCAGAAACGGCTACCCGGAGTACGTTTACGCGGGCGATATCGCTAACGGTACCGGTATGAAAGCCAGTCTAAAAGATGCCCTATCCTGGAGGAAAAGCTCGAACCCAAAAATAATCGTCCCGGTTTACAGCTTTACCGAGGGCGGTGGAAGCCCTGGCAAGTACCACGTTGTCGGCTTTGCTGAGTTTGTCATCGCGAGCATAGATTTTTCGGGCAACCCCAAGACCATAAGCGGCTATTTTACCGATGGTACGGTTGTCAAGGGTGTCCCCGGACCATCGCCTGACGCGTACTTTGGGATCGACACGATTTGGCTGGTTGACTAAAGGGAGGAAAAGAAAGTGAAATCTCGTTTGATGATTGTGATGGTATCAATAGTCTTTGCAGCGGTTGCAACAGCCGGGGCAGCTTACTATATCGCGTCGCTGAGGTCGTCCGTCACCGAAGGCCAGAGGCTTATCGAAGTCGCGGTGGCCAAGAAATCCATCGAGACCGGCGCTTCGATGAGTGAGATGCTTGCGAGCGGCTCTGTGGCGATGCAGAAGATCCCGAAGCAATACGTGGCCGAGGGCGCTCTCACATCGACGGATGGCTACTCGGATAAAGTCTTGTCATCCGATTTGGTAAAGGGAGAGCAGCTTACTCGGGCCAAGTTTAAGAAGGAAACCGAGGCCGGCCTTGCCTATAAAATCCCCGAGGGTCATATCGCCGTCTCGATTGCGGTCGATGAGATAACCGGTGTTGGCGGAAAACTGCAGTCGGGGAACCGGGTGGATGTACTGGCGACGTTCAGCCCCAGCTCGGATAAGGACATGACGAAAATCATGCTGCAAAACGTTGAGATTTTGGCGACGCCGGATGCGACTACCGGCGACAAGGGCGGCGGTTTCATAAAAGGCGGCCAGCAGACGAGCACTGGGAAGAGAACGGTTACGCTGTCGGTCTCTTCTGTGAACGCCGAGAAGCTTGTATTTGCGGCCGAGAAGGGCCATATATGGCTAGGATTGCGCCGCTCTGGAGACGACAAGTCCGATAAATCGGTCATGCAGACGCTTGAAACTGTTTTTAAATAGCAAGAGTTAGGTTAAGTCAAGGTGATGAAGATGATTAAAATAGCGCTCGTCGATCCCGATCGACGATTCGCCGAAGAGATCGAGCGGATGTTGGAGGAGAGGACCGACATCGAGCTAACGGCCCCCGCACTTGATTTGAACCAGGCGTTAATGCTGATAGAGACGCAGCATCCGCAGGTTCTTATCATCGGACCCGGCATCGGCTCGGATATCTCGACGGTTTTTGTAAAAAAGCTCACGGCCGAGCATCCGATAGGCTGCATTGTTCTTACGTTTAATCTGACCGACCGGCTTAAGGTGGCAGCGATAAAGGCCAATGTGGTCGAGGCGATCGAAGTGCCGGTCGAGCCGGAGAAGATCATAGCGGCGATCCAGACGGCGGCGGGGTATGCCCAGCAGCTTACGGTGAAAGAAGATGTCGTCGTTAGCGACCATAAATGCACGGTTATTACCGTATTCAGTACGAAGGGCGGCGTTGGTAAGACGGTTCTTTCTACGAATATCGCCACTTCGATCGCGCAGCGCACGGATTATAAAGTGGTGTTGGTCGATCTTGACCTGCAGTTTGGGGATGTGGGGATAGCCATGGGCTTAAGCCCCGATAGGACCATGCTTGAGTTTGCCGATCACCTTGTAGGAATCGATGATGAGAAAATCGATGAGCTGCTTGTAAAGCATGAGAGCGGTGTGAATGTGCTGCTCGCGCCAAAAAACCCCGAATCGGCCGACCTTATCTCCGGCGAGTGCGTGGGTTCGATCATGTCGGTGCTCAAGAATTATGCGGATTTCATCATCGTCGATACTCCGGCATCGTTTAACGACAACGTGCTGGCGGTATTGGATGCGACAGATGAGATATGCATAGTGCTTACCATGGATATGCCGGGTGTTAAGAATATAAAACTCTGCCTGAGAACGCTAGGTGACCTGCGGTATTCACGTGAAAAACAGCGCTTGGTGGTAAACCGTGTCGAGAGCAATGTCGGCCTGAAGGTAAGCGAGATAGAGAAAGTCCTCGGGATGCGCTCTATCGCGAGGATAGAGTCGGACAAGGCGGTGCCTCTTGCGGTCAACAAAGGGGTGCCCGTCGTAGTCGATGCGCCAAAACTTCCCGTTAGCAAAGAACTCGAAGATCTGGCGCTCTTCTATGTAAGCAAGTACCAACCCGACTGGGTTGACCTGCGCAAGACCAGCTAGAGCAGCTAAGGCGCAGAGAAAGATTTTGCTGAAGGCCACGGGCCGGCAGCTGATTGCTCTTAAGAAAGGATTGGTAACACATGTCACTTCATCAACGGCTTAACGAGGCGAGGGCCGCCGCGGAGGTACCGGAAGTCCCAAGACGGCAGATCCTCGATGAGATAAACAAGCGGATTCATCACCAGCTGATCGAGGCGCTTGGCCCCGAGCTTTATGATAGGGCGACGAGCAGCGATGAGTTGAAGATCAAAGTTGAAAACCGGCTGAAGGATTTGATCTCAGTCGAGCCGACCCAGCTCTCGCCGGCCGAGAAGAAACGGCTTATCGATGAGATAACGAACGATGTCCTCGGATACGGCCCGCTCGACCAGTTTCTTAGAGACCCGGAAGTAACCGAGATCATGATCAACGGCGCGGAGACGATCTACATAGAGCGTTTCGGAAAGATAGAGCTTTCCAAAGAGAAATTCCTGGACGACATGCACCTTCGCAGGATTATCGACAAAATCGTCGCGCAGGTGGGGAGGCGCATCGATGAGAGCGTGCCGATGGTCGATGCGAGGCTGCAGGATGGCTCCCGTGTTAATGCGATTATCCCCCCGCTTGCGATAGGCGGACCGAAGCTTACGATTCGAAAGTTCTCCGCCGACCCGTTTAAGGTCGAGGATTTGATTAACTTCGGCACGATAACGCCGAAGGTCGCGATGTTTATCGAGGCGTGTGTCCGCGGTCGCTTGAACGTTATCGTTTCCGGCGGTACAGGTTCGGGAAAGACGACGACGCTTAATGTGCTCTCATCCTTTATCCCGACAGATGAGAGGATTCTCACCATCGAGGATGCGGTTGAGCTGCAGCTTCGCCAGGACCACGTTATACAGCTCGAGTCGCGTCCGGCGAATATCGAGGGAAAAGGCGAGGTGGCCATCCGCGACCTTGTTAGAAACGCCCTTCGTATGAGGCCGGACCGTATTGTTGTCGGCGAGGTCAGGGGTGGGGAGGCGCTTGATATGTTGCAGGCGATGAACACCGGTCACGACGGCTCGCTCTCCACGGTGCATGCCAACGCCCCGCGTGACGTGCTCTCGAGGCTTGAGACCATGGTATTGATGAGCGGCATGGAGCTACCCATCAAGGCGATCAGAGAGCAGTGCTCCTCGGCCATCGATCTCATTATCCAACAGGCGCGCCTTCGCGACGGCACCCGCCGCATTACGCATATAACCGAAGTACAGGGCATGGAGGGCGATATAATCACGTTGCAAGACCTCTTCCTCTTCGATTTTTCTATGGGCCTCGATGAGAGCGGCAAGTTTAAGGGCAAGCTCAAATCAACAGGTATCCGTCCGAAATTTACACAGCGGTTGCAAGACCAGGGGATATCGCTTCCGGCTGAGGTCTTCCAGTTCGAGTATATCGGAAGGGGAATGGCGTCATGATGAAATGGGTTCTCGTCCTCTATTTTTTAGGATTTTTCCTCTTTGCGTTTGCGATGCTCCTGATACGGTCGCCGATTCGCAAATTCTTCGGGCGGCAGGTTGAGAAATATATTAAGTTTACGAAAACCGACGACGAGCCGCAGGTATCGGCACGCCTGGCCCTCTTAAAGTTCATCGATATTATCTCGCCGCTCATCAGCGGTAAGTCATTTGCGATGAACCTGCAAAATGTGATCGACCGGGCGGGGATACCGTTGAGGGCATCCGAGTTTGTCTTTTTCCATAGCTTGGCCGTGGCGGCGGCGGTGGCAATAGGATATACGTTTGCGGGACCCATCGGCGTGATAGCGTTGACGACTATCGCTATCGGGCTTCCGGTTTTCGGGCTAAAACACGTAAAACGCCAGCGGGAGAAGAGATTTCACGACCAGCTCCCCGACACATTGTCGCTTATAGCGGGCGCTTTGAAAGCCGGGTATAGCTTTTTGCAGGCGGTCGATATGACGGTGAAAGAGACGTCGCCGCCGATGTCCGTTGAGTTTAACCGGGTGCTCACCGAGGCCAGGTTAGGTCTGCCCCTCGAGCAGGCGCTCGATAATATGGCAAAGCGTGTGGATAGCAACAACTTTAACTGGACGGTCATGGCCGTCAAGATCCAGCGTGAAGTCGGCGGTAACCTGGCGGAGATACTTGAGATCCTGGCGGATACTATAAGAGAGCGCGACCGGGTTTCGCGGCAGATAGATGTGCTAACGGCCGAAGGGCGGCTCTCGGCGTTGATACTGTTTATACTGCCGTTTGCCGTAGGGCTGCTTCTCGCAGTAATCAATCCCGGCTATTTAATGCTTTTATTCAATCATCCGCTGGGTTTAGCGATGTTGGTGGCCGCGTCATTGATGCTTGTCGCGGGCGGTTTTTGGCTGAAGAAAGTCGTAAAGGTCGAGGTATAACCGGTAGGGGAGGAAGTACGATGATAACCATTGTCTTAATGCTGTCGCTTATATCGCTTTTCATATCCGTATTCCTGATCAGCATGTCTGCGACCGTAGTCGCAAGCAACAGGATGTCGGTGAAAAGCTCGCTTAAGAAACTGGATGTTTACGGGGACATTTCGGCGGTTGAGGACGAGCTGTCCGAGCCGTTTTTAAACAGGGTTATCATGCCCTTTATGAAGACCTGTACGGGGGTCGGAAAGAGGCTTACACCGGCAGGCTTTCTGGAAAATATCAGGCACCGGCTGGTTCTCGCCGGGATGTCCAGGGATTTTGATACCGATAGATTTCTGTCATATAAAGGGTTTTGCTTGCTCGGGAGCGCCGGCCTGGCGGTTGTATTTATCACGTTCGCCGGAAGAAGCGCCGCCCAGGTCTTGCTTGGTGTGTTATTTGTCGGATTATGTTTCTTCCTGCCGGATATCTGGTTGAGCCGAGAGGTGGCGGCGCGGCAAAAGGGGATAAAACTCGCCCTGCCTGATACGCTCGATCTCTTAACTATCAGCGTCGAGGCGGGCCTGGGCTTTGATGCGGCACTACATAAAGTGGTAAGAAATACTACGGGGCCTCTCTCGGAGGAGTTTTACCGCCTGCTTCAGGAGGTTCAGCTCGGCACGTCACGCGGCGAAGCATTTAGGAACCTGGGGGAACGCACAGAGGTCGACGAACTCGGCTCATTTATCCTGGCCATGCTTCAAGCGGAGGTTTTCGGTATCAGTATCGGAAAAGTCCTGAGAGTTCAGGCGAAAGAGTTACGAATCAAGCGGCGGCAACAGGCCGAGGAAATGGCCCAGAAAGCGCCGGTAAAGATAGTATTTCCGCTGGTAGTCTGCATATTTCCGG